>JBGPAW010000005.1:0-26412 GCA_041480905.1 Phycisphaerae bacterium | reverse complement strand
TACCTGAATCAGCAGGACGCCGTCGGACAGCCGGGTCCAGGTGGGGGCAACCAAGGCCGCCCGCTCACTGAACAGCTCCCGCATGGCTGACGCTGATTCGCCGGCGAGATTGGCGACCAGCACGTCGTACCAGTCCGCTGCGTTGTCGGGCGGTTCGAGCTCACCCCCGAGCAGAAGTTGCAGGAGACTCCAGGCGTTCACGTCGCGGAGACTGGGGTTGATGTCTTCCGGGCGCTCGATTTGAAGGAACAGGCCGCAATCGGACGGCGCGTAGGCCGCCAGGGACCCCGGAGCTGCGGGGCGGGGCGGGGATTGTGCCGGGGCGATACCGACCCAGACCCAGGACGCCACCACCCCCGCCAACACCAGCCCACCGCCGCTGCCGGAGCTAAATATCTTCGATGATCCGAGAGGGAACGAGCGTATCCTGGGGAACGGCGTCGGGGCGGCTGGGCTCGAATAGGTCGGGTCGGTCATGAACATCCTCAGGTCGCGCGCGCCTCATCTCTTCAATCTGCGGGGTGATGAAGTGATACATTTTCTGGAGAGATGATGCGTTATTGCGCCATTCTGTCAATGCCTGCTCGAGTTGGGTCTGGAGATTCGCCGGCGAGACCGCAGCCGCAGGCCCGCCCGCGCGGGGGTCCGCAGGACTGTTTTCCGTGTTGGTGACTTCCGCGCGCGGCGCCTGGTAGCGAACGCCGGCGACCTGCGGGGCCGGACGGCTGAAGTAGATCACCGCCAGCGCCAGACCTGCCGCGGCGGCGAGCAGGCCCGCTCCAAGGCGGAGCACTCTAGGCCGCAGGAGATGGCGCGGGCTCGGTCGCTCAGCCAGACAGGCCAACAACCGGGCGGTGAACTCCTCGGGCAGGGGAGGCGCGCCCTCATCGGCGGCGATGACTTCGCCGGCCACCTCGAGCAAGGCCAACTCGTGCCGGCAAGCGGAGCACCGCAGACGGTGCGCATTCAACTCCGTTTCCAGCGCGGCGGAAAGCTCGCCGTCCAGATGGGCATCAAACAAGTGGCGTGCGTCTTGGCAAGTTACGCCCGACATGCCGGATAGTCCTCACTGCGGGGCACTCATCCTTCGCCGTGGCAGGTCCGGCTTTCCCGCCGGTCACCTTCCCCGTGCGTTCCTTCCACCTCTTTTACCCGGCGGCGTCGGAAAGGATGCGAAACCCGCTCCCCTGCGCCGCTACCGCCGGTTCGAGGATCTCCTTCAGACGGGCCCGGGCCCGGTGCAGGTGACTCTTCACCGTGGAAACCGGCAGTTGCAGGACTTGCGCGATCTCCGCGCAGCTTTGCTCCTGCCGATAAAACAACAACACCGTGACCCGTTGGGGGATGTTCAATTGGTCGACGGCGTCCCAGATCAACTGCTTCAGGCGGGCCGCTTCCTCGCTCTGCGCCACCTGCTCGCTCGTGTCCGCCTGGTCCGCGGCCACCAGACTGAAGTCCGTTTCGCCGCTCAGCGACCGCTTGCGGCGTAACTGGTTCAGGCAGAGCCGATAAGCGATGGTAAACAACCAGGTGCTGAAGCGATAGGTCTCATTGAAGGAATTCAAGGCGGCGAAAGCCTTCAGGAAGGTCTCCTGGGCGAGTTCTTCCGCGTCGTGGTGGTTGCGCACCATGCGCCACACAAAGGCGTGGAGCCGGTCCTTGTGGGCGTCGATCAGCTCGCGCAGACTGGCGGCGTCGCCGCGCTGGGCGCGGCCGATGAGTTCGGCCTCCCGTGCTCGATTCGTCGCTTCCGGGTTCATGGCCTCATCTTCGCCCACCATACCTATACTTCATCGAGCATGGGCGGTTGCAATCTTTGGTGGGTCTTCTAGAATTCTGCCGCAACCGCACCCCACCGGGCGCCTGTCCCTGGGGGAATCTTACGCCTTAAGCTTTGTCCGATCAAGCACTTATGCCGAAAAAGCCGCCGACAACCCCGCGAATCCAGAACCGCAAGGCTGCGTACCGCTTCGAGATCCTCGAAAAACTCCAGTGCGGGCTGGTGCTCCGGGGATCGGAAGTCAAAAGCCTGCGGGCCGGGCAAGCCTCTTTGGACGAAGCTTACGCCCGCGTTGAGGACGGAGAGGTTTGGCTCGTGGGGTTCCACATCACGCCCTATGCGCATGCCCATACGCTCGGCCACGAGCCCACGCGGCGTCGCAAGCTCCTGCTCCAACGCCGGGAAATCCGCAAGCTGGAGGCCAGAGTCACCCTGAAGGGGCAGACGCTGGTGCCCTTGGAGGTGTATTTCAGCGAGCGGGGTCTGGCCAAGGTCACGTTGGCGCTGGCCCGCGGCAAGTCCCGCGCCGACAAACGCGAGGCCCTCAAAAAAGCCGACCACCGACGCGAGATGGATCGGGCCGTGCGACAGCGACGTGGAAAGGGTCCGTAGTCCCGCGGGGACCGGCGCCTATAATGGGCCGCGAGGGATCGGGGGGGGGGACCTCGATCCGTTAACGTTGGGGCTGATGAAACGTACGGGTGGTTTTATTGGTGGAGGCGTCTTATGCGCAGATACGTTTACAAAAGCGTTCTCGTTTTGCTGGCGGCCGGCGCTCTCATCGCCGGTGAAGTGGGCGGGGTCACGAAGCCCAGCAAGGCCACGCCGGGGTTGGAGAAACTCAAAGCCTTGGCGGGCGAGTGGGAGGCGAAGACGGATGAGGGAACCACGACCGTGTCGTACAAGGTCGTCTCGGCGGGCTCGTGCCTGCTGGAGACGATGAACCACGCGAAGAACGCGGACATGATCACCGTTTACCACTTGGACGGTGATCGCCTGATGCTGACCCATTATTGCACGCTCAATAATCAACCGCGGATGCGCGCAGACGGTTTGTCCGCCGAGGGCAAGAAGCTCACGTTCAAATTCGTGGACGCGACCAATCTGGCCAGTCCCGGCGAAGGTCACATGCACGATCTGACCGTCACCTTCGTGGACGAGAACCACTTCACCCAGGAATGGACCTATTACAAAGACGGCAAACCGGATGACACGGCCGTCTTCCGCTACGAACGCAAGAAGTAGGAGACCAGCCTCTTGCAGCCTACGGCCCGATCCTCTCCCGCGCACCCATGTAGAGGCGCAGGGCTTGGGGGATGGTCACCGAGCCATCGGCGTTCTGATGGATCTCCAGTAGCGGGATCAGGATACGCGGCGAGGCAATTACCGTGTTGTTCAGCGTGTGACAATAGCGCGTCTTCTTGTGCCTGTCGCGGTAGCGCAACCTCAGCCGCCGAGCCTGGAATTCGTAAAACCGTGAGGCGGAATGCGTCTCGCCGAAGCTGTTGCGCGAGGGCATCCAGGCTTCGATGTCGAACTTTTCCACCTGGCCCTGCCCCAGGTCGCCCGTGCAAACGTGAACCACGCGGTAGGGCAGTTCCAAGGCCCGCACCACGTCCTCGGCGTTGCGCAGAATCTCCTGGTGGAACCGCTTGCTCTCCTCCTCGTCGTTGCGGCAGACGATCACCTGCTCCACTTTGTCGAACAGGTGGATGCGATACAGGCCGTAGGTGTCCTTCCCGGCGGCCCCGGCTTCCCGGCGGAAGCAGGTGCTCTGGGCGACGTATTTCTTAGGCAGCTCGTCCTCGGTGAGAATTTCACCGCTGTGGTAGGCCGTCAGCGGGACCTCCGCCGTCCCGACCAAGGACATCTGGTCGCGTTCACACAGGTAGGCCTGGTCCCGGCCGACCGGAAAGTAGCCGGTGCCCTCCATCACCTCTTCGCGAACCAGCACGGGCACGGTCATGGGCACAAAGCCGCGCTCCAGCATCATGTCCTGGGCCAGGCGGAGGACGGCCTGGTGCAGCAGGGTCCCGTCCCCCCGCAGCACGTAGTTGCGCGTGCCGGCCAGCTTCACCCCCCGTTCCACATCAATGATGCCTAACTGCCCGCCCAATTCGATGTGGTCCTTGGGCTGGAAGGCGAACGCGGGGATTTCGCCCACCCGGCGCAGTTCGACGTTGGTCGTCTCGTCCGCCCCGACGGGCACCTCGGGCGCCGGCGGCTGCGGCATGGTCAGCATCAGTTCGTCGAAAACGGCGAGTAAGTCCCGTTTCTCTTCTTCCAGCGGTTTGGTTTGGGCTTTGACGCCATTGAGTTCCTGCTGGAGCTGCTCCGCCTCGGCCTGGATCTGCTCGGGCGTCATGCCGCCGGCGACGGCACGTCGATACCAGTCCGACTTGGGGCTGCGGTACAGGGCGAGCTTCTGTCCGCCCTCCCGGCTTTGGGTGGCCAGCTTTTCCAGGGTTTGCAGCGTTTCCACGCGCCGCCGGTCGACTTCAAGTAACCGGTCCACATCGCAGGGGACGCGCTTCTTGATGGCGGCGTCCTTAACCAAGTCGGGGTGTTCACGGATGAAATGAATATCCAGCATGCCTCGTACCGTTCTGGTCCGCACGGCGGACCCTACGCTTCTGGTTGCGGGTGCCACCCGCCGGGTCTAGACTGCCGCAGGATGGCGGTTCGCGTGGAGATTATCAGCATCGGCACGCTCGCTCGCAACCCGTTCTGGGGCGAGACCGGTTCCGTGCGGGCGTCGCATGCCACCTCCACGCTTATCCGCGATGGGCGTACCACCATCCTGGTCGATCCCGGCGTACCGGTCGAGTTGATGACCCACCGGCTGGATGAGCGCATGGGGTTGCGGCCGGAGCAGATCGACGTGGTGTTTCTCACCAACTTTCGTCCGGCCCATCGCCGCAGCCTGACCCTGTTCAAGGAAGCGGACTGGTTGGTTTCCGGGGCGGAGCGTGAGGCCGTCAGCGCCCACCTTAACAGTCTGGCTCAGGGCGGCGTCGAGGGCGTCGAAACCTCCTACCAGGAACTGGCGGAGGAACTCGAGTTGCTCGGGCGGACTCGGGCGACCGATGACAAGATCACCCCGGCGGTGCATCTGTTTCCGTCGCCCGGGGTTACCCCCGGGTCAGCGGCGCTGCTGATTGCCCAGGAGCGAACGGTGGTGATCGCCGGCGATGCGATCATCACGCGCGAGCATTATGAGGCCGGCCGGGTCTTCGAGCGGTGTGTCGACCCCGCCGCCGCGCGGGCGTCGTTCCTCGAGATCGCCGAGGTGGCCGACGTGATCGTCCCCGGGCACGGCAACCTGTTCCTGGCGGACCGGCAGTTTGAATGACCCCAGAGAATGGCGATGGACCAAAGAGGCCACCAAGGCACGAAGACACCAAGAATAATGAAGATTGGCGTCCGGAGGTGCGTTCTTCTGGTTCTCCATTCTCCACTCTCCATTCTCAATTCCGGCGGGTGGATCGCATGAAGGAGCGCGTAGAACTGGACACCCGCAGTGGTTATGACCGCTGGTCGGCCATCTACGACGACGAGCTTAATCCGCTGGTGCTCGTCGAGGAGCCGGTCGTGCGGGCGTGGGTGCCGGCGCCGGCCGGCCTGCGCATCGCCGACGTGGGCTGCGGCACCGGCCGGCACGCCCTGTGGTTGGCCGAGGCTGGCGCGTCGGTGGATGCTTACGATCTCTCGCCCGGCATGCTGGCCAAGGCACGGGATAAGCTCGCCGCCCGCGGCGTCCGGTTCCATGAGCATGCCCTGCCGACTCCCCTCCCCGCCGCGCACGATACCTTCGACGTAACCCTGTTGGCACTGGTGGCGGATCACCTGGCGGACCTGCACGGCGGCTTTTCCGAATTACGGCGGGTCACGCGGCCCGAGGGCATGGTGATCGTGACCGTCCTTCATCCAGCCATGAACCTCCTGGGGATCACCGCCCGCTTCACCGATCCGCGGGATGGGCGTGAAGTGCGCGTGACGGCCTACGAACACACCTACGCCGATTACGTGACGGCCGTGTTGCGGTCGGGCTTGGTCATTGAAGAGATCATCGAACGCCAGGCCGACGCTGACCTGGCCTCCCGGAGCCCCCGGGCGGAGAAATACCTCGGCTGGCCGCTGCTGCTGGCGATGCGGCTGAGGAAGAGCGCGACCGGGGCCCTCGTGTCGGACTAGAGATCCACAATATGATCACCGGTCCACATTCTCAGCCGGCTTTGGCTTGGTGTCGCCGAACGGCGGCGGCTCCACGCCACACCGCCGCGCGGGTGCTGCCGGCGTCACTTGGAGCTTCTGCGCGGGCGAGTCGTTGCGCCGCGGTGTATTGACGGCCTTCGCTCGGCATGTCCGCGACGGCACTCGTCGGCCAACCACCGCTGCAGCAGACGGACCGGCGTAGTCCGCCGGCGGCGGGCGATGCCCAGCAGATCCTGCCAGGCTCGGTTGCTCAACTCGATGACCCCCGCCTCCGGCCGAACGAAGATCGTCTGTGGATCATCCTCCAACTCGGAGAGGAAATCCGCCACATCGTGGCTATCCCAGAAGCGGGCTTCTTCGGACTCGCTCCGAAACGAGGGCAGGTTCCGAAACCTCGTCGGGCGTGACACCCTGTTCGACGATGTGGGCAGTGTTGACCTCATCCCATTCAAGTCGACGGATAACTTGCATGCCCGCTCTTGCATCCCCTACGAGGACCCACGACTGCTGCGGGTGCTCCCAGCCAGAAGCAGGATAACGGCAGCGGCGGCTCCCCGCCACACCGCCGCGCGGGTGCTGCCGGCGTCACTCACAGCTCGGATTCTTCGCGGCCGGTGGGGCGGACCGGCCCGAAGATCTCCGGCACCGAGATTTGCTCGAGCACGAAGTCCGCGTCGATCGCGTCGAGTTGACAGAGGTCGGCCAGGGCCCTGACCACCAGGGAGTAGGGCACGTTCAAGCCGCGGACCACCTCCCCGTTTTCCATCGTCGGCTCGTTACCCAGCATGGGGATCAACTCCGCCACGTCCAGCGAGGCGGGAATGGGCGGCGATACCCGGTTGGAAAACTGCGTCTTACGCAGTAGGGTCAGTTGTGAGGCCCCCGCCTCGGCGATGATGGTGATCAGTCCCTCCTCGTCGCAGAAGAACAACGGCGGGACGCACCGGACTTTGTCGCCGAACAGCGCGATCCGCCGCCGCCCGGTACGCTTGGCGTAGATCAGGTTTGGACCCGGCCCGGGTACCCGATCGAGAATGAAGTTGTCCCCGCCGATGACCGTCGAGACGACTGTCTCATCGCCGCGCTCAAGCAGAGCCTCGTAAGCCATGACGCGAATACGCGGGTCGGCATCCCCCAGCAGCGTCCGCAAGGTGGCGGCGGGCTGGTACATCGGCTTCGCCCGGCCCAACGCTTTGATCGCCGCCACCCGGAAGAGACTTCGCGGGTTCAGGGCGCAGGCGGCGACCGCATTCACGGCGGCCCGGTCCTCCAGGCGCAGGCCGACGAGCCCCGCGTGAAAGCTCACATGCCCGCGCGCATCACTGTACAACTTCTGCAACTGCGGCAACACCGTCCGCCCGATCCCCTCGAGCGCCAGGGCAATGTCCGCGTGCGGCGCGTCCGGTTGGAGCAGTTCCTCGGTCAATTCCACCGTACGGCGGTCGAGAAAACCGGGCGCGGAGGGCAGATACAGATGCCGCACCAGATCGAGAAAATGGGCGGGAGCGTCGGCATATTCCGGCGGGATGTTGAGCTTGATGTGGGCCGGCGATTGGGCGTCGGCCACCTTGACACGATGCGGGAAGCGCGCGTTGATCCGGTCGGCCACGGCGTTCGCCTGCCGGTACGAGGGACGCTCCAGCACCACGCGGACCCGTCGTTCCTGCTTGACCGTGCCCCCGCCGAGGATTTCGCCCCTCCGCGGATCGACCCGCGTCGGCGCCGAAGCCGTTTTCGACCAGGGGTTGATGAACACCGGACCAGCCGCGACCGCCAGAACTTGCCCTTCGATGCTCCCCTCGCTGACCTCGCGTTGGATCCGCAGATTGCAGTCGTACAGTCGTCCGCCCTCCAACGACACCGTCTGGGTTCCGGGCAAGGCCCGCACCACCAGGTCAAAACGCGCCCCTGCCGGCGCCGCCGGCGGGATCTCCCCCTCCACCGTCACCACCGCCGTGTCCCGATCGTCGATGATCTGCTCGGGGGTCACCGGGAGGGCCTTCGATCCCGCCTCGGCAAATTGGGGCATCTTGTACATTTCCTGCAACAGGCGGCGGCGCACCTCCTGGGGACATTCGCTCGATCCGCGCGTGCCCAAACCGGCCACCAGACCGTAGCCGCGCACGCGCATGCCCCGCAGCCCCTCGATCCAAGCCACCTCCGAAACCGTATCGCGAAACGCCTTCGAGTCGGTCAGCGCATTCCCCGCCCCGGATACTAATTCGCTCGGCTTCTTCTTGGGGTGACCGCAGGCCAGCGGGACCAGGCACAACGCCACACCCGCCCATGTGATTGTCCTACGCCACGGCATCGTGGTTGCTCCGGGAGTGTGTCAGGAGAGCGCCGCGCCCACCGGAAGCCCTTCGGCGGCGCGCACGTCCCTCCCCTGCTTGGTGGTGGTCACCATAGCCGTGGACCACGCCGCCCGTCAAGGCGGCGAGCGCGGGTTGGCTGGGACCGACAGTCTTCCGCTTGGTCGTGCCCGTCCTCTTGACATGCGGGCCAAGAGGCTCAGCATGGCTCGCGTCACCCGTAAGTGCCGAAGGATGACCTGACTATGGCTCCACCGGAACACGTGCTCCGCCTTCGCGTCCGCTACGGCGAAACCGACCAGATGGGCACGTACTATAACTCCCGCGTGCTGGATTGGTTCGAGTGCGGACGCACCGAATTCCTCCGCGCCCTCGGCATACCCTATGCGGAGATGGAAGCGAAGGGCGTTTTCCTGCCCATCGTCGAGGCCCACCTCCACTACCGCGGGCGGGCACGCTATGACGACGAGATCATCCTCACCACGACGGCGGCCCTGCACGGCAAGGCCCGGGTGCGTTTCGACGTGCGGATCGTCCGCGCTGCCGGCGGGGACGTGGCCGACGGCTACACCATCCACGCCATCACCGATGCCGCCGGCAAACCCATCCGCCCACCGTCATGGCTGGCCCGTGCCTTGGAGAACCACGTCCGCCCTTGAGGGCATCGGGAACGATTGCTGGAGGCCTGGAATGAGTACTTCCGTGGTTGAGATAGAAGTTCCATTTGGGGAAAACGTTGCCGTGACGAAAGACACGCTGAGCGTTGACCTCAGCGACGGAAGAACGATTTCCGTGCCGCTGGCGTGGTTCCCTCGCCTGGTTCACGCCTCTCCGGCAGAGCAAAGGAACTGGCGGCTCATCGGCAAAGGGTATGGGATCCACTGGGAAGATCTGGACGAAGACATCAGCGTCGAGGGTCTCCTGGCCGGGAGACCCTCGGGCGAAAGCCAGACCTCATTGGCCAAGTGGCTCCGCGAACGCACTTCCCGCCCGGCTGCGCGCTTCCGCCGACCGCGCAGTTCCGGCCACCGGCGCGGTTGAGCTTGTCGAGATCGTCGGAGAGGGGACCAGCGTCTGTCACCCGCACGCGCCTATTCGGTTTCGAGATTGACTGCTATCCGCCCTTGAGGTTTTCTGGGTTCAGCGGCGCCAGATCGCGGGGCACGAACAGTCCGTCCTTGCGGATGAGTTCGCCGTCGAACCAGATTTCCCCGCCGCCGGCGTCGGCGGTTTGCAGGCACACCATGTCCCAGTGGATCGAGCTGCGGTTGCCGTTGTCGGCTTCGTCCTCGTAAGCCGAACCGGGGGTGAAGTGGAAGGACCCGGCGATCTTCTCATCGAACAGAATGTCCAACATCGGCCGGGTGATGTAGGGGTTGATCCCCAGGGCGAACTCGCCGACGTAGCGGGCCCCCTCGTCCGTGTCCAACACCGTATTGAGGTGCGCGGTGTTGTTGCTGGCGGCCTGGACCACCTTGCCGTCCTTGAACTCCAACCGGATGTTTTCGTGGGGCACGCCCTGATAGATGGTCGGGGCGTTGAATTGAACGATCCCGTTGACCGAATGGCGCACGGGAGCGGTGAAGACCTCGCCGTCGGGAATGTTCAACTTCCCGTCGCAGGCGATGGCCGGTATCCCCTTGACGGAGAAGTGCAATTCCGTGCCCGGGCCGACGATCTTCACGCGGTCCGCCGCCTCCATGCGCTGCTGCAGCGGCTGCATCGCCCGGCCCATCTGGCCGTAGTCCATGGTGCAGACGTTGAAATAGAAATCCTCGAAGGCTTCCGTGCTCATCTTGGCCTGTTGAGCCATCGGCTCGCTCGGATAGCGCAGCACCACCCACTTGGTCTGGCGGACGCGGATTTCGCCATGCACCGGACGCCACCACAGGGCCTGGTAGGCCTTCATCTTGTCGTCCGGCACGTCGCTCAGTTCGGAGACGTTCAAACTCCCGCGCAGCCCGATGTAGGCCTGCACCTGCTTCATGCGGGTGGCCTCCACCTCGGCGATGAGCTTGAGCTGCTCCTCGCTGCCGTGGGTGAGCAAAGCCCGCAGAACTCGATTGCTCTTGAGCGTCACCAGCGGTTCGGCCCCGGCCAAGCGGGCCACCCGCACCAGTTCGCAGGTGATCTCGTGGGGCACGTCGATGGCTTCGATCAGGATTCTCTCGCCCGCCTTCACGTCGGTCGAGTAGTGGAGCAACACTTCCGCCAGCTTGGTCATTCGGGGATCGATCACGAAGACACCTCGATTCACCAGGGTCGGGCAGCGCGGGTCGCCGCCGCTTTACTGTGGGAGCGGAAGGATAGCACAAATCGACCGCCTTTGCACAAGCCGGACCCGGCGGGTCCGTCCAGGCCATGTACCACCTCGGTTTTGCCCACTATGATAACGGTTCGGTGGCACCGGTTTCCCCGGACCGGCGGACATGCTCCATGACCCGAGAACCCTTCAATCCGGCTTTGGTCCGCGGGCCGTCGCCGCCGCGGGCCGCCGCGCCGGGCGGCACGCTGACCGTCTCCCAACTCACCGCTCTCGTCAAACAGGCCGTCCAGCTCCATTTGCCCGCCACCGTCCACGTGATCGGCCAGATCAGTAACTTCAAGCGGCACGGCAGCGGCCATCTCTACTGGACCCTCAAGGATGAGCAGAGCGAATTGTCCTGCGTGATGTGGCGGTCCGACGCCGTCCGAATCAGGTTCGACCCCCGTGACGGTCTGGAAGTCATCGTCACCGGAACGGTGGACGTCTTCGAGCGGGCCGGGCGCTATCAGCTCTACGCCCGCAAGATGGAACCGCGCGGGACCGGCGCCCTGGAGCTGGCCTTCCGACAACTCTGCGAGAAGCTGCGTATGGAAGGCCTCTTCGATCCGCGGCACAAGAAACCGCTGCCGCGTTTCCCCCAGCGCATCGCCGTCGTCACCAGTCCCACCGGTGCGGCGGTGCGCGACATTCTCCAGACCCTGCGCCGCCGTTACCCTTGCGTGACCGTTTATGTCTGTCCGGTCCGCGTGCAGGGCGAGGGGGCCGCCGCGGAAATCGCCGCGGCGCTCCACGCCCTCAATGCCTGGTCGACCACCCTGGGCGGCATCGACGTCCTCATCGTCGGACGCGGCGGGGGGTCCATTGAAGACCTTTGGCCGTTCAACGAGGAACCGGTCGCCCGCGCCATCTTCGCCTCGCAGATACCGGTCATCAGCGGCGTGGGTCACGAAACCGACGTTACCGTTGCCGATCTGGTGGCCGACGTGCGCGCCGCCACTCCCACCGCCGCCGCCGAACTGGCGGTTCCGGTGCTGAGCGATGTCCTGACCGACGTCGCGGCCCTTGGCGCCGCCCTGCGCCGGGCCCTGGTGCACCGCGTTGACTTAGGCCGCAAGATGCTGCACGCCGTCGAGCAGCACACTTGGCTACGCGATCCCGCCGAAGGCCTCCGCCGCCGCGAGCAGGAACTGGACGAAAACGCCGACCGCCTGCGCGCCCAACTCCTCGGTCGGCTGCACCAGCACCACCGCCGGCTCGCGCGGACCGAGCTCCTCGTCCAACGCCTTCATCCGCGCACAGTCTTCGCTCAGGCCGGAACGATCCTGCTTCAACGTACGTACCGTCTCGATTGGGTTGTCTTGAGACGAGCCGGCGCCTCGCGTCAACGTCTCAACTTCGGTGCGGATCACCTCCGGGAGAAGTCGCCGGCTCGGCACGTGGATCGCCACCAAATGCACCTGGAAACCTTCGGTCGGCGACTCGGGGAAACGCTCGTTCATCGGCTCGAACTCGCGCGCCAGCGGGTCGTCTCCACGGCGGGAAAACTGGAAGCCATGAACCATCGCGCCACCCTGGCCCGGGGCTTCTCCATCACCCGGTTGAAGAAGAACCGGGCGATCGTCTGCGCCGCGACCCAGGCCGCTCCCGGCGACCGCCTGCTCACCGAAACCCACGCTGGCGAAATCGAGAGCGCCGTGGTAGATAATCTGCAACTGGAGCTCTTTGAATAATGGCCAAGAAACCACCTACCTTCGAGGAAGCTCTCCAACAGCTCGAAGCCATCACGGAGCAGATCGAGCAGGGGCGTATCGGCCTGGAGGAATCCATCAGCCGATACGAGGAGGGCATGAAGCTGGTGCAATACTGCCGCGCGCTGTTGGAGAAGGCCGAGCAGAAGATCGAGCAACTTCAACTGACTCGTAACGGCGAGCCGAAGGTTACCGAGTTCGAATCCCCGCCCGACAACACGCCCGAGTCAACCCATAACTCCCGGTCTTCCCATATTGACACCTGACCAGTCCACGGCGCGATTCCACATAAGACGGAAGCCGTAGCATCGCCCACTTCGGCCCTCACGTTTTCCTTCCGCGCGCGCCGATACATCCTGTATTGCCGCGCGAAGAGCGGGCTTCAGCAACCTGAACGGAGATCGAAGTATGAACAACACGCGTCTGCGGAAACACGACCTGGGCCGAGCACAGAAAAGCCGCCACCGGCAGAAGGCCGACAAACTGCTCCTGGAATGCGGGGTCAACGATTTTCTGGCCGCCGGAGAAACCCGCACGAACAGCAACGGCGACTACGCCGTCATCACCGTTCCCGCGAACCCCTCGCGCACCAGGGACGGCAACGGAACCAAAGCGCAGATGCTTCTCTGGGACCAACCGGCCCCCGTGGCGGCAGCGCCGGAGCCTACGGCGGCGGCGACTCGGCCTCCGGTGCCCGCGCCTCCCGAAACCCGCGCGCCGCAGGCGGCCGTGGTGTCGGACGCGACCCCTTCGCGATCGCAGTGGCGATGGATCGGCCGGGGGTCCGCTCGCCCAGACCGGTTCACGCTCGTGGGTTTCTTGAAGGGTTGCGGGATCGGATTGGCCACCGCCGCGACCCTCTTTTTGATCTACGTGCTGATCCAATAGTTTTTGCTTTCGTCCGCGGGGTTTCGCTGATAAACTCGTAGTCATGGATATTGGACCGCTCGAAACTGTCGAGGGGGCCGGAGTGCCGCTGGTCCGGCAGTTCTCCGTGTTCATGGAGAACCGCGTAGGGGCTCTGCTGCGCCTCACTAAGGCCTTCGAGAGCACCGACTTACACATCCTGGCTCTTTCGGTACTCGACTCGGTGGATTGTTCGATCATCCGCATGATCGTGGACGATCCGGATGCCGCCTATCTGCTGCTGGACGAGGCTAAGTTTTCCGTCTGCGAGTCGGAGCTGGCAGTGGTCAGCCTGCCTCCGGGCAAGCGGGCCTTGCTGGAGGTGCTGACGGCCCTGATGAGCGGCGAGGTGAACGTGCACTACACCTATCCGTTACTGGTTCAGCCGCTGGGTCGGCCGGCCCTGGCCATTTCCGCGGACAACGTGGACGCCGCCGTTCGCGTCCTCCGCGAGAAGAAGCTGACCGTCCTCGATCACACCGACCTGACCAGGAGGTTCTGAAGCAGCCATCAACCCGAGAAGTCCTAAGAACGTGTTTAAGAAGCGGTGGGATCGGGCTCCCCGATCGCTGCCTCCAGCCGCGAAGCGGCGTCGGAATAAAGCCCGGGCGAGCGCAGCGAGCCCGCCAACCCCAAGGGATAGGTGCGGCGGACCACCAGGCCCGGCCGGACGATCCACGTAGTTCCGCCCCCGCGCCTGGGCTTCGGTGAGTGTGCCACGCAGCGCCACTTCGATCAGGGGCGTGGTCACCTGGGCCGAATGCTTCCGCATGGGCCAGGTTATTACCAAGGTGGGGACAACGGCGTAAGTAAAGTGTCACTGAATACCGCTGTTGTTTTGCGGAGAATCTCAAGTTACCATTGCAAATGGCTGAAGGGTTACGAGCGATGAAACGGCCAGAACGTCAACGTAATAAACCCCATTGTCGACGCGTCGCCGACCCGCCGCCTAATCTCGATCGCGAGGCTCTGGCTAATCGGGCAACATATGGCGGAAGCGCTAAGCATAAGGACATCCCAAGTTTCGCCGGCGCTGTGCCTCGTCCCAGGGTTGATGCAAGCATCTGCCCACGGGAACTGACCAGAGACAGAAATAGGGTCGAGCGCTGGCTCCGAGAGGCGATTCGCCGGGGCAACGTGGGTTCTTGGGACGGAGCGTTTCCCGCTCCGGTGTGGCACCGCGAGGACAACATCACGTACGAAGCGCACCTAACCCGGCCAATCTTCGGGCTGTACCATGGATACCCGCTTGAGCCGGACGAGCCTGTTGAGGGCCTGAAATGACCGGACTTAGCATTGATCCCGACTGGGCGGAGTACTCGGGAACGGATCGGCCCGAGTTGCTCGCCACTTACGCTAACCTAGCGATTCGTGTCGATGATGAAATCGTGACCAGCGTACATCACCGAAACTCGCACACGACGAGTGACAGAGTTCTCCTCTCTGTATACCCACTGGCCGAATGGATCGCCGGACACTGGTGGTTTCTGACGGACGAATCCGATGGTCCGAAACGGTTGGGTTTTCTTGATCGACACGCCCTGAACCGCGGCCGCAGCGGGTATTGCGTGCCTGATTTGCGATTCGTACCGGAAGGCGAGAGTTTCCAGGTTGAATGGGTCCCCTACAGCTATGTGTATGCACCGGTTGACTTCATCTCGGGCGGCAGGAAGACGCTGCTCAAACAACACGTCGAGGACACACTGCGGGATTTCGTTGACAGCGTAGACGAACGATTGAGCAAGGCGGGCATCACGGACTCTTGGATGCAGCAGGAATGGGCGGCGGTCCGTGAGGCTGAAGCGGATGCAGAACAAGTGCGGTTCTGCCGGGCGGCCGCATGGCTCGGACTGGATCCGTTCGACCTTTCAGAGCAAGACGCTCGGAAGATCAAGCAGCTCGCGGACAAGCTCCCGCCCGAGCTCAGAGAAGATGCTTTCCGTGCCGCTGGCCCTGAAAGCCCGGAGGTGATCGCAGACTGGGTCGCGACAGAGTTGGCGTCCAACCCTTCCGGTCGCTGGGACAAGGCCGAGATTATGAAGGTTCAGGACCAGTTGCATTCTGCGGCGAATGGACTGCCTTGGGAAATCGGATACAAGCTCGCTCAGCGTGTGCGCGATGTGCGCCCGGAGCTTGCCGAGACCCCGACTCGACTCGAGTCACTGTTTGGCGGAGAACTTCCCGTACTCGTAGGCAAGGACGCGCCGCAGGCTGTCGACGGACTGGTCCTGGCAGAAGTGGGATTCGAGTGCCGGACTAACAAGCGTCGACCTGATTCGCAACGTTTTCTCGTAGCACGCGCCATTTTCGATTTTGTCCGACTCCAACAGGGCAAGAGCCTGTTAACTGCGGCGCGGACGACCAGGCAGAGCGAAAGTCGGGCGTTTGCTGCCGAATTGCTCGCGCCCGCGGTTGTGCTCCGAGATCGGCTTAAGTCCGGTTGGGCTACACAAGACCAAGTGTCAGATTTGGCGGATAAGCTGGGGGTATCATACGTCGTTGTCGAACACCAAATACGGAATCACCGAATCGCAACAATCTCGGTATAGGCGGAAGGGGAAAAGGAAGGGGAAAAGGGGTCGGGAATATTTTTCCGCGCACGGGGTCTCGATGGCACCGGAGGGAGGGCGACGAACCCAAAGAAAGAATCGTGACCCCTTTTTGCATCACGACCGGCGGAGTGCGTATGCCGATGACTCCCGCATGGCGAGGAGTCTCCACCCGGAGTTAGAAACCGACGGGCAGGACCACGAGCGCGCGGTGTCGCTGATGGCAGCCGGCGAGCAGGGCAGGCCGTCGGCCGGCCGCGACCATCAAACAAGGACGTTTCGACTTTTCTCCCCGATCTGCGAAATCTGCGGACCATGTGCGATTTGGACTTTTTGACTTTTCTTTTCGATCACGCGCCCGTCCGACTCCGCTTGTGCCGGCGATGACCTGTTCCAGAGCAACGGCAAACTCGTCGGGGTTGAACGAGCGGCCCTCGCGGACTTCCTGTCGAGGTGTTGTGATTTTGTACCAAGGGTCCATGTCATGGGCCTTTCCCGAGTAGTGCGGCTACTTGTGGCCCTAGCTTTGCCTTGTTCAACTTATCTTCAAATTGTCGCAATCGATGGGCCACCGCTTTGAGGGCTTCAGCAATTGCAAAGTCCTCGGCAGCGTCATGGCCGGCCATGAGAAGCTTGATGGATTGGTTCATCACCCGAAAACGGTTATGGCTTACTGATACTTCCACTATCGCAAACAAGACCATCGCGCGCACCTGAGCATCTTTGATGGCGTCGTGGATCTTGACACACGCATCGCCAAGGGTGTCAACGTAGTTAAAGCTCCAGCTCTGGTTCGCGACCTGATCAGTGAACACCTTTACTAAGTGGCGTACAAGGAAATCGTTGTGTTTCCACAATCCTCCCATAACGGATGCGGGAAGCTTTACGCACAACTCGTGTAGCAAGTCGGAATCATCCTTGCACCGGTCGATGTATTGAGCCAATTTCGTGATGTCTTGCGCGTCGAGGCCATTTTGCCCAAGGCTCTTGGCTACAAGCTGTTCCAGTTTTCCATCGGTGCTCTTGCGGTCCGCGGCTGCCATGAGATTGTTGAAGGCCTGTCGTAATTCGGCAACACTCTGGAACCGTTTTGAGACGTCTGTCTTGGTACATCTGTCGATGATGAGCGCTGTTCCTGGGGGGACCTTGGAAAGGTCCTGGATTGCGGATGGATTGTCACCGGTATATAGCTCGTAGAGAATACGACCCAAAGCAAAGATGTCCGCCCTTGCGTCTGCCCTCTTCGCATCTACCGACTGTTCCGGCGCTGAATATCCTGGCGTCCCGAATCGGTCGCCTGTTGCCGTATGTCGGGATGTCTCGGCGTCTAGCTGCAGACCCAAGCCGAAATCGGAAATGACCAGATCAGTATCCGAGTTGAGAAGAATGTTGCCCGGCTTAAGATCACGATGCACGACGCCCTGCTCATGTGCGTATTGCATGCCCTCAAGGACTGCTCCGAAGATGGTCGAAATCCGAGCCTTGTCTCCGACTATTCCAGGAAACTCGTTCATCAGTGAGCGTTTGTACAGCGGCATTACGTACGAGAGTGGTGGACTTTTGAGTCTCTGCCCAATGACCTTGATGATTCTAGGGTGATCGAGTTTTGACAGGATACGCACTTCACGTTGAAATCGTAGCTGCGCCTCAGCGTCGGCAACGAGCAAGACCTTCCTGGCGAAGATTTTCCCATCCTGCGCACGGCGGCAACTGAATACTTCGCCGAAGCCACCAGAGCCCAGCTTCTGCAGGTCTTGGTATTTCGCCATAGCGTGTTTCCCCGACTTACTTCGGCGCCGCCAGCAGCGTCGCGTCCAGGAGCCGCTTTTCCTCGGAATCGCGAGGATACAGCGCCGACAGGGCGTTGGCGAGCGCAGGAAGTCCAGGCCGCGCTGGGTCTCGGCCTCCAGCATCGCCCGGAGGGCGTTCATGGCCCCGCTAGCTTGCAGGAGCATCGCCGCGTGGACCCGGTCCCCGACCCGAACGTGTGCTCCGCCGGACGGATACCGCCCAGGTGCCGAAACGTAAGGGCCAGGATCACGAGACGCCCCTTGAGAAGTCCAACGCGAGTGAGCGCCCCAGCGGAGGGGATGTGTTGACTTCTCACTTCATATAGGTGCCCCCCGCCGAGCACTCCTTGGAATGTTCCCCTTTTCGGCGCAGTAATCCCCAAAGGCGAGTGAACACTTCGGGCGGGAAACCCATCGCACGCTTGAATTGGTAATCGCGCTCCAGCACGTTGGGGTGCCGCTGCCAGCGACGGAAGGTCTCCCAGTCCAGCAGACCGCGGAACCAGGATCGGTGACCAAGCACCGGAACAGGAAAATCACTGCCGTGGACCATCCGCTCGACCACGGGCTCCCGCCGGCATTCTCGAACGTGCGCCCCGCGGAAGGGAATGTGAAAGGCGCCGTTGTCGCCGTACAGCCGCGGATAGCGCCGGGTCATCTCCACAAACACCGAGAAATAATCGGGTACCCACGGCATGCTGCGTGTGCCGCAGTGGGCCGCGATCACCGTCACCCCGCACTCCAGCGGGAGCCGCAAAACACGCGGGTCGGCGAACTCCGGCCGCACGACCGGCAGGGTGGTCTCGCTCCCCGTGTGGGCCAACAACGGCAGCTCGGCCTCCGCCATCCGCTCCCAGAAACGCGTGCAGCGCCGGTCGTTGCAGTCGATGTTCTGGCTGACCGGCAGGCACTTCATCAGCACCGCGCCGCCGGCCAGACACCGCTCCAACTCCTCCAGGGCGTCGGGGCGGGCGGGATGGATCGACACCCCCGGCAGAAACTCGGGATGTCGGCGGCCCAACTTCAGAACGTAATCATTGGGTACGTAATAGGTGCCCAGCCCCTCCATGAGCCGCCCGGTGGCGTCATAGATCTGTTCCTGGGCGAGGATGACCACGGCGCTCAGCGACGATCCGCGCACCGATTCCAGCAGGCGCTCGACATACAACCGATCCAGATCGCCGTGGAGGGCGCGGCGCGGCAGTCCGATATGGTTGAGCATCACCGGGGCCAGCAGCCGGCGCCATCCGGCCGTCCGCACCCAGCACCCTGTGCCGCCGCTGCCGTCGCCGACGACGTGCACGTGCGCATCAATCGGGCCGTCGGGCGGCGCGGTCGGCTCGGATTGCACAGCAGCGGCGTTCATGGTTCTTCATCATCACCGCGGAGGGACCGCCTTTCCAGCCGTCAGTATTCCTCGCCACCCACGAGGGGTGACGCTACTTGGAAAAAAGAGCTGATGGATATCCCCCGACTGAAGTAGCCCCAATGGGGAGCGTGTCGGGCCATGGAGGACGCCCCGCGAACCCTGGGGGAGTCCGACGAACGGGGGATCGCCATCTCGCGCCGCGCTGTTTGATTTTCGCTCGCCGGGGCGATAGCTTGTGGGCACTCCGGGCGCTTTCCTGGAGCGGCTTTGGGGGAAAACAACCGTGGGCACGATTGAGCCGTCGTACATCGCCAAGACCGACCCGGAAATCTGGCCGATTATGCAGGCCGAGGAGGAGCGGCAGCAGAACACCATCGAGTTGATCGCCTCGGAGAACCACGTGTCGCCGGCGGTGCGCGAGGCGGTCGGTTCGGTGTTCACCAACAAGTACGCCGAGGGCTATCCGGGCAAGCGTTACTACGGCGGGTGCGTGAACATGGACGGGGTGGAAGAACTGGCCCGGGTCCGGGCCAAGAAGCTGTTCCACTGCGACCACGTGAACGTGCAGGCCCACTCGGGCAGTCAGGCCAACACGGCGGTTTATCTGGCCGTCCTCCAACCGGGCGACACCATCCTGTCGCTCGACCTGGCCCACGGCGGGCACCTGTCCCACGGACTGAAGGTGAACATCAGCGGGCTGCTGTACCACATCGTGCCCTACGGCGTCTCCCGCAGGACCGAACAGTTCGATTACGCCGAGATTCGCCGCCTGGCCCGCGAGCACAAACCCAAACTGGTGCTGTCCGGCGCGTCGGCCTACCCGCGCACCATCGACTTCGACGCCTTTACCGAGATCGCCCACGAGGTGGGGGCCCTGCACATGGCCGACATCGCCCACGTCGCCGGGATGGTCGCGGTCGGGCTGCACCCCAGCCCGGTCCCCTCGGCGGAGTTCGTCACCACCACGACGCACAAGACCCTCCGCGGGCCGCGCGGCGGCATGATCATGTGCAAGGCGGACTGGGCCAAGAAGCTCGACTCGCGCATCTTCCCCGGCACCCAGGGCGGACCCTTGATGCACGTGATTGCCGGCAAGGCCGTGGCCTTCGGCGAGGCCCTGCGGCCCGAATTTAAGACTTATCAAGAGCAGATCCTCAAGAACGCCCAGGCGCTGGCGGAGGGACTGACCTCCGCCGGCAATCGCCTGGTCTCCGGCGGGACGGACAACCATCTGATGCTGCTGGACCTCCGTCCCGCGTACCCCAACGTCCCGGGCAGCGACGCGGAAGCCTGGCTCGAACAGGCCCACATCATCGTCAACAAGAACATGATCCCCTTCGACGAGCGCAAGCCGGTACACACCAGTGGGCTGCGCATCGGCACCCCCGCGGTGACCACCCGCGGCATGAAAGAAAGTGAGATGAAAACCATCGCTGGCTGGATTGACCGAGTCCTGCGCTCCGGCGGCGACGAGACGGTCATCACCCCCGTCAAGACCGAGGTCCTCAAACTGTGCCGGCAGTTCCCCATCCCGTAGGAAAAAGGGGTCAGGAGCCTTTTCCAGCGTCGGAGTCCAGACGCCGGGGGAAGGACGCGGACTTGCGCATGAATAAGGCTCCTGACCCCTTTTTTCTCTTCTTTCTCATCGTGTGCCTACTGGTTGGCGGTTGCTCGGGTTGGGCCAAGCTCGACTTGGTCGCGCTGGACCAGGCGCGCATCTCCAAAACCGAACCCTTGGTCAAGGAACTACGGGCAGCCGAGTGCTACTACTGGATCGAGGACGGGCGTATCACCATCGCTTGGGCCGATGAGAACATCTCCCTGATCGGGGAGTATGGGAAGAAGACCCTGGTGGGTTCGATTGTGCTGGACGACCTCCCGGCCGATCGTTCTCGGGACTATCGGCTGGACCGCAACAGCCTCCGCGGGAAGCTGCGCAGCGGTCCTCAGCACGTGCGCTTCGCCTCGCTCAGCGGCATTCTGGCTCTTTGGCTGGAGGGGGATAACCAGATCAAGGGGCGTTTGCGCAGCTTGGTCCACCAGCAGCAATTTCATGTTCTGACCGGATGGGCGGGCAACCAGCGGCTCTTGCTGGTGGGCGATTTCGTGGCCGTGCGCGACCCAGCCCGGACCCGGGCGCTGCTGCAACGCTCGGAGGCGGATGGTCTGGAACGCGGTGTCCAAGACGGGACCCGCCCTGAACCTCAGCCGGTCACCGGGCCAAGCCCACAGGAACCGTCGCCAAGCCGTAATTAACCTGTCCCCCGTCGTTGTCGGCACCAATACTCGCGGAACGCTTGCAGCCGGGGCAGGGATTCGCGGTCCTTCCGGCGATTCGTGGCGGCTACACGCCTCGCGTATTTCCTCTGCCTGACGGTAGTCACACGCGGCCATAACCCGGCTAATCCGGCAGGTTCTCCTCACGCCCCGCCGCATTCTTGCGGGGCGGCGTTGCCGGTCTGGCGCACGGCTGACGTAACCTTCGGCGTCGGCAGGCCGGCGCGGATCATTGCCGCCCGGACCAGGCCGAGGAACATCGCGTCCGGCTGCATCGGACGCGAGGTCAGCTCGGCGTGGGCCTGAGTGGCGATGAAGTAGGGATGCTGCTCCGGCGGCAGCTCGAGCACCTGCATGATCGGCGCGTTGGGGGCGCGGCCGGAAAAGACCAGGCCGGCTTTCTCCAAGCGCTCTATGTATGCCGGGTTTACCTCATAGCGATGCCGGAAACGCAGCCGCACGGAGTCCGCCCGGCGGTACAGGGCGCTGAACCGCGTGTCGGGTGTGGCGACCACGTCCTGCCCGCCGAGCCGCATGCTGCCGCCCAGCCCGCTGATGCCCCGTTGGCTGGGCAGGATGTCGATGACCGGGTCGGGGGTGCGGGGGTCGATCTCGGTGCTGTTGGCCTGGGGCAATCCGCAGACGTGCCGGGCGTACTCCAGCACCGCGATCTGAAAACCATAGCACAACCCCAGATAGGGAATGCCGTTTTCGCGCACGTATTGCACGCCGATGATCTTGCCCTCCACGCCGCGCGTGCCAAATCCGCCGGGGACGATGACGCCGTGCACGTCGGCCAACCGGTCGGCTACCGTGCTCGCGGTCAGTTCGCCGCTGTCGATCCATTCGATCCGCACCTTGGCGCCGAGGGCAGCCCCGGCATGTTCGAGGGCCTGGATGATGCTCGCGTAACTGTCGCGCAGTGAGGTGTACTTTCCGGTGATGCCGATGCGGACCGCCGCGTCGGCGCGACGTACTCTGGTGACGAAGTCGTTCCACGCGGCGCGGACGCGCTCCTCGTGCCGACGGTCCGCGCGGTCGGTCAGGCCCAGCAGGGATAGCACGACTTCATCGATCCCTGCGCCGCGGAGCATGTCCGGCACGAAGTAAACGCTCTCGCTGTCGTGCATGGAGAACACCCGCTCGAACGGCACCCCCGAGTACAACGCCAGCTTCTCGCGGGCCTTCCGCGTGACCGGCGTATGCGCCCGGCAGGCGATGATGTGCGGCATGATCCCGCTCTCCATCAGGCGGCGGATGCCCAGTTGGGCCGGTTTGGACTTCTGCTCGCCCAGCGTCGGCGGCTCGACCAGGTAGGTCAGGGCCACGAAGCAGCATCGTCCCGGTCCCTCCTCATAGGCCATCTGGCGGGTGGCCTCGATGAAATAGGCGTTCTCCACGTCGCCGGCCGTCCCGCCGATCTCCACGAACACGACCTCGGCCCCGCTGGCGGCGGCCAACTCCCGCAGATGGAGCTTCACTTCCCCGGTGACGTGGGGGATCATCTGCACGTCGCGGCCGAGGTAGTCGCCGTGCCGCTCCTTTTCCAGCACCTTGGAGAGAATCTGGCCGCTGGTGGTGAAATTCCGCCGGGTCAGGTCCTGGTCGAGCATCCGCTCGTAGGTGCCCAGGTCCATGTCGCACTCGGTGCCGTCGTCCAGCACGAAGACCTCGCCGTGGCGATAGGGGTTGAGCGTGCCGCTGTCGCGGTTCAGGTAGCCCTCCAGCTTGACCGGAGCCACCGAGAAGCCCTTGTCCTGGAGCACTTTGGCCAGCGAACTGGAGAAGATGCCTTTGCCCAGGCCGCTCATCACCGTGCCGAACACGAAGACATAGCGGGTGCGGCCGGGCTGATAGCCGGCCGGCATGGGGGTGTAGAACTCCGTGTCGCCGGACGTATCCCCTACGGACGAGAGCATATCCTCATTGGTCATGGCTCATCCTCTGTAAGTTTGGGACTTGAGGGAGCATTGCGTCCGATAACGTTGGACGAACGCGGCGTAATCCGCGGGCGTATCGATGCCGACCGCCGCCCGTTCCACGAGTGCCACCCAAATGTCATACCCATGTTCGAGCGCGCGGAGTTGCTCCAGCCGCTCGGTCCGCTCCAGGGCGGTCGGAGGCAGGGCGGCCAGGCGGAGCAGGAAATCCCGGCGGTACGCATAGGTCCCCAGGTGTAAAAGGGGAGTGACCCCATAAATGTATTTCCCTTCGCGAGCGCAGGGGATGCACGCCCGGGAGAAGTAGAGCGCCCGGCCGCGTTGATCAACCACCACCTTGACCGCGTCCGGGTCGACCGGATCGGCGCCGGGCACCGCCGAAAACGGACAAGCGAGTGTCGCCATCTGGCACTCCGATTGTGCGAACAGTGCCACCAGCTTATCAAGCGCGGCGGGCTCGATCTCCGGCTCGTCGCCCTGCACGTTGACCACCACGTCGCAATCAAGACTCTGGGCCACCTCCGCGACTCGATCGGTCCCGGATTCGTGGTCGGGGCGGGTCAGGACTGCCGTGCCCCCGAACGACTCGACCGCTTCCACGATGCGGTGGTCGTCCGTCGCCACGATCACGCGGGCGATGGCGCGGGCTGCCAGGGTGCGTTCGTAGACATGCTGAATCAGGTATCTACCGGTGTCTTTGGCGAGAGGTTTTCCGGGGAGCCGGGTGGACGCCCAGCGCGCCGGGATGACCGCTACCGCCGTCATCACCGTGCCTCGGTCAGCCCCTGTGAACGTTTCTGAGACGCACACTACGATGCTAACGCCGGTGGCGGAGGCTGTCAAAATGGCGCACTACTGGCCTCCCGGGCCCAGCGTGGTCGAAAGACGCAACATGCCCGCGCTTCGCCTTGCTCCGCTCGGCTCCGCTTGGGCATGCCACCCCGCCTGGCCAGACCCTCCCGTGACCACATTGTCTACCGGCGCGCGGTCTGCGGGCGGCGCAGCGCCATGCGCATGTCGCGGTTGTGGTTCTTCTTGGCGTCGATCACCTTCATGGCTTTCTTCACGTCGCCGACCTTGAAGACGCCGAACGTCTTACCCCCCGGCGCCCCCGTGGTGCAGTAGGCGTAGCTGATGTGTACGTGGTTGGCCGACAGCTTCTCCAACACGTCCGCCACGGCTCCCGGACGGTTGGCCATGGGTACCGCCAACACCTCGGTCTCGGTCGTGGGGATGTTCAGGCTGCGCAGGACCGGGGCGGCTTTCTCGGGATCGGAGACAATGAGCCGCAGCACGCCGTGCTCTTGCGCGTCCATCATGGTCAGCGCCTCGATGTTGACCTTGGCCTTGCCTAACTCGCGGCAGATCGACGCCAACATACCCGGTTTGCCAGCCAGGAACAGCGAAAACTGCGTCAATACCTTCATCATCGGGTCTATCTCCTGCACGACAGTGTGACTGTAACGCCGCGGGGCGACATGAGGATGCCCCGGCGAAGCCGCCGCATCCCCCCTCTCCCGGTGACTCCATGAGTCCAATTCGCCCAAGAACCACCCTGTCCCTGAACACTACCGAGGCCCACGCCTTCAGCCCGGACAACACCTATAGTGTATCACGCCCACCACACAAATACCACTCGGGCGGGTAACAACTTTGTCCCCGCAAACCGCCGGCGGAGCCGGGCTAGGTGATGCAACAGGCCAGGATGGGAATGAAACCCAGGGTGATGAGCGACATGACCGCCCACCGGCGTCGCGTCGGGTGGCGTACACCGATCATCGCGCAGACCAGGCCCGCGATCCACAGCAGCAGGGCCAGGAAGATCAGCGCCGAAACCTGCAGCAACCAGTCGGGAAACACACCCCCGTACTGCTGCATGATGGCCTGCTGTATTTCCATGGGGGTCTTGCCCTTCTCCGCCAGCGACGCGATCTCGGGGTAGTGCGGGCGGAAAATCACCTTGGCGATCGCCATGCAAACCAAAGATGCCCAACTCAGGATCATGGCCCACATCGCCACGAGGTTGCGGGTAGGCGGCGGACCGTACTGCGGAATCGCGGGCACTTCGCTGATGAGCTCAAAGCCGGTCCTGCCGACGGGAGCCCGGGCCATCGGTATCTGTGGCCCAGGGGAGTACGTGGACTCCGGCGGGGCGGTCACGGTCTTGCGGCAGTACGGACACACCACCGCCTGGCCGCCCCACTCGGGGTCAATTTCAATCGGCTGGCTGCACGCCGGACACTGAAACTGGATCGTCATAGGCGGGAGAATACCGTCGGTTCGCCGCCCCGGTCAAATGGGTTGACGAAGGTGGGTCAGCCCATTCCAATGGGGCTTGCGGCGCGCCGACGACCGCCCGGCGGACCTCGAGGTAGCGGCATGGACAAGTGGGAGATAGCCCGGAGCAGCGGGGTGTGCGCGGTCAGCGGCCGGCCCCTGGCCGAGGGCGAGGAATACTACGTCGTCCTGTTCGAGGATGGCGAGACGTTTCGCCGCGCGGATTACTCGATGGAGGGATGGGCCGGCCCACCACAGGGCGCTTTCTGCTATTTCAAAAGCAAGGTGCCGACCAAGAAGCCGAAAAGGCAGCTTTGGGTGGACGACGACCTGCTCATCAACTTCTTTCTGCGCCTGGCGGACGAAACCGACGAGTCCCGTTTGCGGTTCCGGTTCGTGCTGAGCTTGATTCTGATGCGCAAACGCATCCTCCGCTACGAACAGACCGTGCGGCAGGGCGATCGGGAGTCCTGGCGGATGCGCCTGACCCAGGACCAGACCGTGCATCAGGTGCTCAACCCCCAGTTGACCGACGAGCAGGTCGAAGGCCTGTCGCGCCAGCTCGGGGCCATCCTGCACGGGGACATGGGCGAGTTCGCCGACGCCGCCGAGTCTTGGGCGGAGGAAGCCGACGCCCGAAAGGAGGCCGACCATGCGTAAGAGCGCCGCGCTGCTGGGGCTGGCCATGCTGGTGACGGGCTGCCCGCCGGTCCGGCCGCCGCAACCGTTGGAGCCGCTCCCGCTCCTGCAAGCCCTCGTGCCGGTCAACGAGAACGCGGCGCGCGTCTCCGCGGGACTCAAGGCGACCGGGCCGGTCCGGGGTCGGGTCCTCGATGCCGAGGGGCACCCGTACGGTTTCGACCTGGAGGGCAAGTTGCTGGTGATCCCCCCGCAGCACTTGCGGTTCGACGTGCAGGACGCTCTCGGCCGCACCGAGTTTCTGATGGGCTCCAACGTGGACTTCTTCTGGCTCTACGTCGGCC
>JBGPAW010000004.1:0-27263 GCA_041480905.1 Phycisphaerae bacterium | reverse complement strand
CTGGCGACGGGCACGCCGATCACCGGCAGGGTGGTGTTGGCCGCCACCGTGCCGGCCAGACCGGCTGCCAGACCGGCTGCGGCGATGAGCACCTCGAAGCCGTTTGCTTGGGCGTCGCGGGCGAACTGGCGGACGCGTTCCGGCGTGCGGTGGGCCGACATCACCTCCACCGCCGCCGGCAAACCTAATTCCGTGAGTTGGTCGACGCACTTCGCCATCGTCGGCCAATCGGAATCACTCCCCATTAAGACCGCCACGCGAGCTTTTGCCGGCTTTGTCGCCATGAGGTTAGCCCTTCCTGCGTTTTCTCGCCTTCCTGGGCATTGTATCAGCGTCCCCCACACAGAAAACACCTCTTCCGCATCGTTGCCGCTTGTCTTTCACGCATTTTCTCCAAACGAACCCACTTTGGCGGACGACGGAGCTTTGATATGATCGCCCTTGGCCCCTCGGGGGCCATCCGGCGGCGCGTGACGGCTGGATCAACGGTTGGGTAGTCATGCCACCGTCCTGAAACGGCTTTGGAGAATTTGCGAGGATACCGCACATGGGGACACGATTGTGGTTCCACGGCGCGACCCAGGAAGTGACCGGGTCGATGCACCTCATTCAGAACAACGGCCACACCCTCGCCCTGGATTGCGGGTTGTTTCAGGGACGCCGGCAGGAGGCCGACGCCAAAAACCGCGGCTTTCCGTGCCCGCCCGAACGGATCGACGCCGTGGTGCTGTCGCACGCCCACATCGACCACTGCGGCAAGCTTCCGCGACTGGTCAAGGGAGGGTTCTCCAGGCCGATCTTTGCGACGCCCGCGACTTGCGATCTGGTGAGAATCCTGCTGGCGGACTCGGCCCACATCCAAGAGGAAGACGCCTTCTACTGGAACAAGAAGCGGGTCAAACGCGGAGACACGCCGATTGCGCCGTTGTATACGCTCGCCGACGTGGAGGCGACCGTGGGTTTGCTCCGTTCCCAGGCCCTGGACGAGAGCTTCGCCGCGGCACCGGGCATAACCGTGACCCTGCGCGAGGCCGGGCACATGCTCGGATCGGCCGGCGTGTTGGTGGAAATGAGCAAGCCGCGGACGTCAGCCCGCGCGGACTCCCGGGCCGACCGTGCCGAAGGGACCGTGCGTGTCGCGTTCAGCGGCGACCTCGGGCGGCCGGGATTGGCGCTGTTGCGCGATCCCGCCCCCCTGCCGCCGTGCGACTATCTGATCTGCGAGAGCACCTACGGCGGCCGTCAAACGCCCAATGACCAGAGCATGGCCGAGCAGTTGGCCGCGATCATCAACGAGACGGTCGCACGCGGCGGCAAGGTGATTGTTCCGGCGTTCGCCGTCGGCCGGACGCAAGTGATCGTCTATCACTTCCACCGCTTGGTGTACGGAGGCGACGTCCCGCAGCACGTGCCCCTGGTGGTGGACAGTCCGCTGGCCGTGCAGGCCACCGAGGTCTTCCGCAACCACCCGGAAGTCTTCGATCTGGAGGCTTCCATGTTTAAGCGTCTGAGCGGGCATCTGTTCCATTGTGACGCCTGCGAGTACACCCACAGCGTCGAGGAGAGTAAGGCCCTGCACCGGCGCAAGGGGCCGATGATCATCGTGTCGGCCAGCGGCATGTGCGAGACGGGGCGCATCCTGCACCATCTCAAGAATAACATCGAAGATCCACGCAACACGATTCTGATCGTCGGGTATCAGGCGGCGCACACGCTGGGGCGGCGGTTGGTGGAGAAGCAGAAACAGGTGCGGATTTTCGGCGACATGTACCAGGTCCGCGCGCAGGTCAAAGTGCTCAACGGGTTCAGCGCCCACGCCAACGCGAGGGAACTGGCGGACTGGACCGCGCCGGCCTCCGGGTGGGTCCGCCGGGCCTTTCTGGTGCACGGCGAGCCGGACCAGGCGGCCGCCCTGGCTGTCACCCTGCGTCAGCAGGGGTATCCCGAAGTGGTGATTCCCGAGAGCGGTCAGAAGTTTGAGGTCGGCGGATAGCTATGGTGGACTTTACGGGTTTCGCGGAGCGGTACGCGGCGTGGTTGCCGCTGATCATTTTTCTGTGCCGTATCGTGGATGTTTCCCTGGGGACCATTCGGACGATCTTCGTGGTCCGCGGGGCGCGGGTGGTGGCGCCGCTGCTGGGTTTTCTCGAAGTGACGGTCTGGATCGTCGCCGTCTCCACCGTGGTCCAACGCCTCGATCAGCCGCTGAACATCCTCGGCTACGCCGGCGGGTTCGCCGCCGGCAACTGGGTGGGCATGTGGTTGGAGTCGAAACTGGCCATCGGGCAACAGATCGTGCGGATGATCTCGCGCGAGCGCGGGCACAGCATCGCCCATGCCCTGCGGCTCGCCGGGATGGGCGTGACGGAAGTGCGCGGCCGCGGTCGCGACGGTCCGGTGACGCTCTGCTTCGCCGCCGTCCCCCGGAAAGAGGCACCCCAGGCCATCCGCATCGCCAAGCAGGTAGACCCGGAGGTGTTTCTGACCGTCGAAGACTCGCGGGAATCGAACTTCACCCTGTATCGCGAGGTCGTCCCGGAAAGGACCGGCTGGTGGTCGAGCATCAAGAAAAAGTAAGGTGCCTCACGGCGGGTCCGGTGCCGGTGGCATGATCTGGCGCAGAGCGCCCAACCATTCCACATAGGCATAAGGCAGGGCGAACCGCGCGTGCAGCCCGCGGAGTTCAGCCAATGCGGATTCGGTCAGGCGCTCTTGCCAGCCCTGCCCGGCCGACTCGCAGAAGAAAACGCGACAACCCATCGGCCGGGAAAGCCGGACCCCGCACAGGCCGTCGATCTGATAGGGGCACGCCCGCGCGCCGGGAGGGACCACGGTCTCGGCCTCCACGGTGCCCAGAAAAAAGGCCAACTCCGCCGGTGTGACATAGAGTTGGTGGCCGAAGTTGCCGAACCGGCAACAGTCGCCGCGCCGGCGGCACACCGGACGGTGCGCGGCGATGTCGGTCTCCAGTCGCTCATGGAAACCGCGCATGACCGCGAGGAACTCCTCGTCGTGGGCTAGTTCCCTCATGCGGACCAGGGGCAAATCGACGGGGGAAATCATTCGGGGCGCTTCGTGCGGAGTTTCTCGATGGCCACGAAGCCGTAGTGCGGGCCGCGGTTCATTCCCGGGCAGGTCTGATGGGCGCGGTTCCAGGCTTCGGGGGAAACGAGGTTCGAGCTCCAGAACGGCCAGGTGCGGCATTGCCGCGGCCTGACCGGGTAAATCGAGCAGAGCGTCTTGTCGCCGTTGCGCTTGAGGAAGACGCAATCGCCGTCGCGGCCCTCGCGTAAGCTGTGCCGGAATCCCACCCGACGGAGTTGTTCCCTGGGCAGGCGGCTGGAGCCGCACCCAAGGAACTGGGCGATGGCTTGCTCTTCCTCTTTGGTCACCCAGACGTAGCCCGGCGCTCCGCTGCAACAGTTGCCGCATTGCGTACACTCGAAGGCCAGGCCGGCCTGATACCATTTCTCCTTCGCCACGGACGGTTCCCCCGGGTGTGGTCAGGAACTTTGGCGGGTGGCCCACCTCCTCTGGAGGTGGGGGACCGATTGCTGGTGAAGGCCATGAAGCCGGGCATCGTGCGGTTCAGTGGTCCGAGGTAATCGCTTCCCCAGGTCCAAAGGACCTGGGCCACCCGCCCCGCCGTGGAGTTTATACCCGCAGGTCATGGAAAAACCACTTGAACGTCAGGAAGAACGCCTGGGGAGCGGAACGCCTGGTCGTGCCTATACCGAGCGCGACAACGATGCCCGTCCTACGGTTCGCCGGAGGCGGTACACCAGCCGTGAACGGCGTTTTCGGTGACGAGCAGGAGCGCATGATCGCGCACCGTCAGACGCTTGACGTTCTCGAACCTACCGAGTTCCAGCACGCCGCCTTGGGCGGCGATCCGGCCGTCGGCGTGACGATGGTCGAGGAAGTAAGCCAGGTAAGGAACCTCGCCCCGGTTCGCCCTGGTGTCCACCGCCACGATGTAGGCATCGGTCACCGTCCGCACGCCGAGAAGGGCGTTCGGAGGGATGGTGGCTTCCCAGAGCAGTCGGCCGTCAAAAGCGTCCAACGCGGTGATGCTCGTTTCCGTGGAGACGATGAGTTGCTCGCGGTCCAAGGTGGCCGACAACCCGTCCGCGAAGCGGAAGGGCAGCCGGTCCGACCGCCACACCAGGCGACCTTTCTCCAGATCAATCTTCTCCACGTGGCGCCCGTCGTCGGAGAAGTAGAGGCCGTCCAGATCGACCTGCACGGTTTCGGCGCTGATGTGACGCTCGCGTTCGACCTCCCAGACCGGTTCGCCGGTGTAGGGGTCGTAAGAGCCGATCGACTGTCCGGTGACGACCAGAAGGTTCTCGAGCGAGGCGAAAAGCTGTTCGGCCCGCCGGTCACCCCGGGGATCGATGACTTGGAGTTCCTCCCCGGTGAACAGGTCAAGGACGGCATAGACATCTTCGCCGCCGCGTAGCGCGGCGAGAGCCACCCACTGATCGGACACCGCCACCGGACCGGTCGCCCGCCATTCCAAGGTCTTCTGCCAGATGACCTCACCGGTCGCCAGGGCAAGGCAAACCACCGCCCCGTTGTCCTGAAAGCTCACCAGGTGGTCGCGGCCGACACCGTGGACGCGGAAGCTGGAGAACATCTCATGGTCGGCGAGTTCGTTGGCCAGGTCCGCCGGATACGTGCCGTATTCCCAAACGCGGCGGCCGTTGCGCGCGTCCAAGGCGAAGACCTCGTGCCGCGTGGCGAAGACGGCCCGTTCCGCGGTCGCCAGGAGAAGTTCGGGCTTCATCCGACAGGGCGCGGGCGTGTCCCAACACGGGCGATTCCGCATGGCGTCGAACCGGTGGAGTCGCGCGTCGCTGTAGACATAGTAAGCGTCCCACACTCCCAGAGGATGCTCGTCATAGAGCGGGTCGAGCAGGTGGCAAGGAGCGTCGAACGTGCGCTGATAAGTTCGGTCCAGGGGAAGCGCCATCGCCGGCCGGGACGGTTCCACCCGCGCGCGAATGTCTCCAAGGCGGGCGCGATAGGCTTCAAACGACATCCGCCGCCCGTCCACCTCGAGCAGCGCCGCGGGGTAGCGGTGTGCGGCCTTGGTCAGCCAGCACCAGGCCGATTCCGGCCGCCCGGCGTCGGCATAGCCGTCGGCGATCAGCCGCATGACCTGCGCTGCGTCGATCCGCTGGCCGTAGCGCCGGTAGGCCGCGGATAGCCGCCGCACCGCTTCGAGCGGCTTCCCGTTTTGCCGCAGGATTTTCCCGGACTCGATCAGGGCCAGAGGTGCGGCCTCGGCGTTCGGGTAGGTCTCCACGATCCGTTCCAGAAAGGGGAGGTCGCTCGCCCGCGTACCCGCCTCCAACTGCTCGCGGGCGCGGGCCTCAAAACGGGCGTAGACCTTGCGGCCATAAAGTTCGATCAGGCGATCAATCTGCCGGCGGCTCATCGCGCCGGCGGTCTCGCCCCCGTCCGCTGCGGGAGCCCCCGGAACCGAGCGCAGCGACCGATCGGCAATCATTTGCTGATACTGTTCGACGGCAGCTTCGGGTTGGTTCACCTTCAGGTACAACTGGGCCAACCGCACGCGGTAGGCGATCTCACCGCCAAGGTCCGGCGGGCATTGGGCGGCATAGCCCAGGATGCGGATGGCGGTTTCCAACGAGGGCGACTCGCCGGAGGCGAGCTTCTCCGCCAAGGCCAGACAGATGTCGAAGAAGCGCCGCTTTAGTTCCGGTTCCACGACGGCGGTGAGCCCGCCGGACCGCCGGATGGCCTCCTCCAGGGAAATGAGTGCCTCAGCGGCGTCACCTCCGCGCAAAGCGACTTCCGTCATGTCCAGGGCCGGCACCGGATCGTCCGGCGCCGCGGCCATCCGCTCGCGCAGCCGACCCCACACATCCTGCTTCCGAGCGTAGGCACTGATCCGCACACTACCTACGACAAGGCAGCGGTCGGGCAGCGCCAGAACGTTACCGGCGTCTTCGGGGGACTCCCAGGGAACCGTCCCGGCGAGTTGGCCGTCGAGCGTGTAGCGACACAACCGGTTTCGCGTGGGAATCAGGAGCCGATCGGCGGTCAGCAGCCCGCGCCCGTATGGTCGTTCCTCGGGCGGGAGCGGAACGGACCAGAGCAAGCGCCGGCCAGCCAGGTCATACGCGGACGGGCCGTCACCCAGCCCGTAGAGCACATGGTCGCGGATGCCCAGGAGCGAAACCATGTTGCCCAAAGCGGCGGCCCGCACGGCGTCGCGGAGCTCACCCGTGGGGGCGTCGAGAATCAGAAGCCCTTCGCGATCGAGCGGAGCACAGACCAGGCGGTCCCCATCGGCGAGAATGGGATTGTAGTGCCAAGGCGCGGCGGCGCCCGGTCTGCCGCCGCCCCAGGGGGCCCCGAGCTCGCGCCGATAGAGCGTGAGCCAACGCACCCGCCCGCTCTGGATGTTGACCGCCGCCACGGTACCCAGGTTGGTGGCCACAACCAGACCATCGCCCACGAGGGTGGGGACGGACATGGTGGCCCGCCGGAATCCGAACCCGCCGGTAGAGGCCCCGCCCAGATGGGTACGAAATTCCAGCGCGCCGGTGTCGGCGTTGAACCGGCAGAGGTAAGCGTCCTCGAACCCGAAGCTGCGGCGGCGCCGGGCCACGACGAACACCTGGTCACCGACGACCAACGGCGGCGGATCGAAAATGCAGCGGCTAAACGTCTCGTCCAGTCCGGCGTCGCGGGTCCGCCAGAGCTCCTTTCCGGTCAGGGCCTCGAGGCACACGAGGGTAGAAGGGGTGTCCGTGGCGGGCTCGCCGTAGTAGGGCGCCCCTTCATTCCCGAACACGGCGTACAACCGCCCGCCGCCGTACGCGGCGCCATACCATCGGGGCGCCGCGTCTTCGGCATCCGCACGGAGCGTTGCGCCCTCCGTGAACGCCGCAAAGGTCCACACCGGTACGCCGGTTTCCGCCCGGAGAGCCCGGGCGACAAACGCGTCGTGAACGAAGATCAATCCCTCCGCAACGACCGGGTTGCGGGTCAGGGACCGCCCGTCGTCCGGCGCCCGTGGGTAGCCCAGGGTCCGCTCATCCCGCGCGGGAAGCTGAGAAACTCCCCCGTCGGCCCGCTCGAATTTCCAGAGCGAAGCCGCGTCGTCCATCTGGAAATCCGCGGCGCGGTTACGGTCGTTGCCGCCGCCGAACGTCGGCCACTCGAAAGGACCGCCCGCGAGGGCGGCACCCGGTCGGTTCGCCAGCAACCCCTCGACCACCGCTTCGAGCGGACGGTCCTGTCCTAACCAGCGAAGCGTCGGATGAGCGTTCGCCTCCGCGGCCCGCTCCGACCAGCGCTGGGTCGCCGGCGCGTCGCCCGCCAGGGCGGCCACGACGGCCAAGCGCGCCGCAATTGTCGCCGGCGCTACGCGAACATCCGGATGCTTCTCGAGCAACTCGCGGTAAATGGTCTCCGCCGAATCGAACGCGCCGGCCTCCAAGTGCAACTGGGCCAGTGTATCGGCGATCTCGACCCCGGTCGCCATACAGTAGTAACGGTCGAGCAGATCGTACAAAGCGCCGGCGTTGTGGGCTTCTGCGGCCACTTCAAACTGCCGTCGGGCCTGAGCCTCGAACAGCCCCCGATAGACGACCAGTCCCTCGAGCGGCCAGGAGCCGATGATCTCGCGCACACGCTCCGCCACGGGTCCGTAACGCCCCGGGGCCCGGCGGATGAGCTTGTCGCCGTACTGGGCGAGCACGCGGTCGAGCAATCGGGCGGCCTCATCCCAGCGGTGACGCTCGGCGAGGCGTCCGACGGATTCCAACATCTGGTGCGCTTCGAAGCTGTCGTTGAGGTAAGTATCAGGGTATTCGTTATCGGCGTGAAACGCCGCCTCCGGCGCCGGCGGTTCCCCTTCTTCGGCCCGGGCGCGCTCCCGTCCGGTGAAGGCGGAGAGCCATACGGCAAGAACCGCCACCAGCCCTATGTTCGTTGGGCGAAGTAACGGCCCACCAGCGGGGCTAACCGCTCGACCACTTCCGGCGCCACCTTTGACTTGTCGCTCCAAATGGCCAACTCCAACGCTCGATGACACGGGCACGCTTCACCCTGCGCATCGGCCAAGGCCGGAATGGCGGCTTTCATCAATTCTATGGCGGCTGCGGTGCCCCGGTGGAGATTGCGTGTGATTTCCTTCAAGAGCCCGTTCTGGTCCGCCACGGGCTCGCTCCGCCGCCAGCAATCGTAATCGGTCGGCAGGGCAATCAGGGCGTAGCACATCTCCGCCTCACGGGCCAGCCTGGCTTCGGGCATGACCGTCATACCGATCAGGTCGCCGCCCCAGGCGCGGTGCATGTGCGACTCGGCCCAGGTGGAGAACTGCGGCCCCTCCATGCACACGTAGGTGCCGATGTCGTGGACCTGGGCGTTGATCCCGGCCGACGCCTTCAGCAAGACCTCGCGCACGCGGCTGCAGAACGGGTCCGCCAACTCCACGTGGACGACGACGCCGGAATCGAAAAAGGTGTTCTCGCGTTTGTAGGTCCTGTCGATCACCTGATCGCAGATGACCAGGTGCCCCGGCGCAAACTCCTCGCGCAGGCTGCCCGTGGCTCCGCTGGCCAGGATCGTGCTCACGCCCAGTTGTTTCAGGGCGAAGATGTTGGCCCGGTACGGGACCGCGGACGGGTTGTACAGGTGGCCCTCTCCGTGCCGGTTCAGAAAGACGACGTCGGTCCCGTTCCAGTTGACCAGGACCGGGGCCGAACTCGGTTTGCCGAACGGCGTGTCCACTTCGACGCGCTGGCCCTGCTCGCGTCCCAGGAGTGCGTCCCCCAGTCCGGTTCCGCCGATGATGCCGATCTTAGGCTGCATGGTTGGCTCCGCGCCTGACGCGATATCTAACCGGTGTGCCGGACCTCGTACGCCGTCCCGTCCGACATGTGGAATGAGAAGGGCACAAACGGACGCTTCCGGACTTGTACATCGATTTCCGCAGGTCGCATGTTCTAGTCTCCAACTACCCTGATGAAAGACCCGGTCTGGTCTTTACACGTCACAGGTCCGCCGCTCTGGTGCGCTGGCGTTCCAGAAGGTACTCCGCGTAGGTCAAGTCCTCGGGGCAATCCACGTCCAGCCCGCGCTCGAGGGGCATGAAATACGGCAGTTGCACGTCGCCGTATTGGCTGCGGATACGCAGGAACGAGGCCATCCGCGTCCAAAACACCGCCCCGTTCTCATGGCACCATTCCGGCAGGTCCTGCCGCTTCTTGACGATGTACTCCGGCCAACTCGGCCGCACGGTGCCCTCGTCGGCCACGTGCAACGCCCAGCCCGGCGGATAGACGCAGCGGGTGACCGAGAGGACGGAGTCGGCTTGGGGGTGCTGGGTGAGGATGCGTTTGGCGGCCACAATGTCCGCCGCGCTGCGCAACGGCGAACTGGGCAGCAGCATGCACAGCTTGTCGAAGATTTTCTTGCGTTGCTTTTCATACCAGTCGACGGCGTCGAGCATCACGTCCGCCATGGTCGCGTCGTCCGACGCCAGCCGGGCGTCGCGCAGATAGGGCACCTCGGCTCCGAGCTTCCGGGCAAAAGCCCCGATCTGGGGATCATCGGTCGAGACCATCACCACGTCGAGGACCCCGCACGCCAAAGCCGCCTCGAGCGTGTATTGGAGCAACGGCTTGCCCGCCAACAGAGCCATGTTCTTTCGCGGAATGCGCTCGCTGTGCCCCTTGGCGGGGATAACGCACAGGGAATCCAGTTTGGCTGGCGCCTTGCTCATGGGACCTCCACCGACGGGGCATCTTCGTATGCCGCGAGGATTTGTTCAAGGGCGCCGTCGTCTCCTCACGCCAAGCCCGTGGTTTCGCGGTACAATTCGAGAATCGCGCGGGAGAGGGGAATCAGCTCGTCGCCCCACTGCTGCAGGCCGTCCTCTAATCTTTCTTCGGTGACCAGCAGGACCTCGCTGTACTCGTCGCTGCGGCGCATGGCGGCCGTCAATTCCGCGCCCGTGGTCGCCACGCGAAGCTCGCAGCAGATGTCGTAGGTCCGGGCCAGGCGATCGTAAATCACCGCGAACGGCGTCACCCGCTCGATCCTCGCGACCGGAAGGCAGACCTCCTCCACGAATTCGTGCCGGAGCATGGCGGCAAAGTCCACCGTGCCGTCAGCAAGGGCGTACGAGTCGTCCACGCCGCCCGAGGGCACGCACTCCCAACAGCCCGGGTACTGCGCCACCGTGACGCCGCGACGCCCAATGGCCATGGCGCGGCTCCCGCCTTCGGAGAAAACCGTCAGACCGCTGACCCCGATGGGGTCCACCGGCCGACCCATGATCCCCAATTGGCACTGAGCGTAGTAGTAACGGTAGGGTTGATAGACCCCGTAAAGGGTGGTCAGGTCGCCCGTGGTGTCATGACCGCAGTAGGTCAGGATGGGGGCTTCATACAGCGCGGCCCCGAGCTCGGCGACCCCGCGTTGCCAAGCCTCATCGACCGCCCGCTGCTGGGCTTCGGCCAACTTTGGGGGCGGCCCGTCGCGCCAGAGCAACCGCGCACACCCACGGGCCACGATGTCAACATCCGCCGCCGAAGGCATAATGCTTACCCCACACCCCTCATCCCGATCAGCATGCCGCGGGCGCCGTGGTCACTCCGCCGGGGTACCCAGCCACTCGCGCAGGTAGGCGTCGGGGTCGTCCGCGCGGGCGGCGTCGCCGAAAACCGCCAAGCTGTCCCGCCAGACCCGTCCGTTGGCCTCGTGTACCTGCGCGAATAGGTCCAGGTCGTAGTTGTAGCGATAGTTGGCTAACATCCAGGCGTTGTTGGTGGGGAGCTCCTCGGCGACCCAGGCGTAATTCTCGGGGTGGTGCAGACGCGGCAGATACTCTGCGCCGAACCGCTCGCGTCCCGCCTGGTAATAAGCCTCCCGTCCGGCGACCTTCTCCTCATGGCTGAACTCGCTCGCGTAGAAGGCGTCCAGCTCGCCGTACAACTCGAAGATGAAGGCGTTATAAAGGTCGGTATCCTCGTACCGTTCGAGGGCGGCCTGCACACGCTCCGGTTCATCGGGATAGCGGGCGGCGAGATACTCCAGCGCCCCGGTCCGTCCGACGAAGGTGGCCAGGCTTTCGTTGAAGGTCGTGTCCGTAGCGTGGTACACCGTGCTGTGCAGCAGTTCGTGAATCACGGTGTCGATCAGCGACAGATCGTCCTGCCGCAACATCGGGGAAAGGATGGGATTAGGCAGATAGTCGAGCGTGCTGTAGGCATCGACCTCGTACAGAAATGCGTCGTAGCCTTCGGCCTTCAACTCGTTGAACCTGCGGACCGCTGCCCCGCGATCGAAAAACCCCAGGTACGGCAGGACGCCCACGACGGGAAGCTCCCACAGCTTCGCGTGAAACTCCCAACGGAGTGAAGCGGAGACATTATACGCCAGCCCGCCCTCCCCCGCGTTATAGAACAGCGTGTAGTTGTCCGCCGTGTCGAGGCCCATCTCCCGCCCGGCGTATTGGCGCACGTCTCGAATCAGGATCAGCTTGGCTTCTTCCTCGTCGGAAAGGTTGCCGCTGCGCAGGGCTTCGCTGATGGGCACGCTGTGCAGCAGGATGTCCGCCTGCCCCGCGACCAGCGGCAGGACATAAGCGTAGTCAATTCCACAACCGCCGGCCCAGGAGAGAACCACGACCGCCGCACACCATTGCGCGATCGCTCGACGCTTTGGCTTCCCGAACGTCAATCTGCAATCCCCAATCCGAAATCAGGACTCGGGGCTCCCGAGTCCCCCATACCGCCGCTCCCGCCGAGCAAAGTCCCGGATGGCGGCGTGCAGATGCTCCACCGCGAAGTCCGGCCAAAGAGCCTCACACACGTATAGTTCGGCATAGCTGATCTGCCACAACAGGAAATTGCTGACCCGGCATTCGGAAGCCGTGCGAATCAACAAATCCGGGTCGGGTAGGCCCGCCGTATAGAGCGAGTCGGTGATGCGCTGCTCGTCAATGTCGCCGATGTTCAAGCGGCCCGCCTTCACTTCCGCGACGATCTTGCGCACCGTGTCCACGATTTCCAGACGCGAGCCGTAGTTGAGCGCCAGACACAACCGCAAACCGGTATTGCCGCGGCTCGCCGCGATGGTGATATCCATCTCCCGCAACACCTCTTCGGGCAGGCCGTCGCGCCGCCCGATGTGGACCAGGCGGACGTTGTTGTCCAGGATCGTGGGACGTTCCGCTATCAGGTAGCGCGCGTAAAGTTCCATCAAGAAGTCGATTTCTTCCCGGGGACGGTTCCAGTTCTCCGTGCTGAAGCTGTAGAGCGTCAGCGCCTCCAGCCCGAGCCGGGCACACTCGGTGACCACGCGACGGACGACCTTGGCTCCTGCCTCGTGCCCGCGGATGCGCGGCAGATTCCGCTGCCTCGCCCAGCGGCCGTTGCCGTCCATGATGACGGCGATGTGCCGCGGTAGAGACTCTCGGGCCACGCCCAGGATCTTCAAGGCTTCATCATGGGCGCCGGGCATCGGTCCTCTCCCCCGACCTGGCCGGGGTCGCGAAACCGGCCCGGCGACCGCGGCAGATGCACTCACCCCGCGCCGGGCCGGTCCCGATGATCGTCACCGGGCAACCCACGAGCGACTCGACGCGCGCGACGTAGCTCTGGGCGGCCCGCGGCAAGTCCTCGAACCGGTGAACGCCGCGAATCTCCTGCGCCCATCCCGGGGCGAATTCCGGCACCGGAACGGCCCGTTGGAGCCGGCGGAGGTCGGCTGGCACGGTGTCCCAGGTCTCCCCGTCGATCTCATACGCCGTGCAGAGGCCCACCCGCTCGAACCCGCTCAGGGTATCGAGGTGCATGACCGCCAGTTCGGTCGCCCCCACCAGTTCCGCGGCGTAACGCAGGGCCACCGCGTCGAGCCAGCCGCAACGCCGCGGTCGACCGGTGGTCGTGCCGTACTCCCGGCCTTTCTCGCGGATGCGGTCGCCTGTCGCGTCGGTCAATTCGCTCACGAACGGACCACCGCCCACCCGCGTCGCATAGGCTTTGGTCACGCCGATCACGTCGCGCACGAGGGTACCGGGCACGCCCGCTCCGCCGCCGATCCCGCCGGACCCGGTGCTGCTCGAGGTCACGTAGGGGTAGGTGCCGTGGTCCACGTCCAGCATCACGCCGTTGGCCCCCTCGAACAACACCTTATCGCCCGCGGCGATCCGCTCGCGGAGGTACCAGCCCACGTCGCACACGAAGGGTCGTAGTTGCTCGGCGGCGGCAAGCAGCTCCTCTCGCGTCCGAGCCAGGTCCAGCCCGCCGTCCTCGCCGAAGCAGGCGGCGAAAAACCGACGCCGTTGCGGCACGACGACCTCCAGAAGTTCCGACAACCGCCCGCGGTCCAGCAGGTCGCACATGCGGATGGCCCCATAACGCCGCATCTTGTCGGCGTAGCACGGGCCGATGCCGCGCCCCGTGGTCCCGATGCGCTCTGCGCCCGCCGCCTGGGACTCGCCCAGGCGGTCCTCGATCTTATGGTAAGCGGTAACCACGTGGGCCCGATCGCTGAGCTTGAGGTTTTCCGCGATGCGAATGCCCCGGGCGCGCAGCGCCGCGATCTCCTCGACCAGCACGAGGGGATCGACCACCACCCCCGGCCCGATCACCGCCCCCGCGTTGGCGTGCAGTATCCCCGTGGGCACCAGGTGCAGCGCGAAGCGCTCCGCGCCCACCTGCACGGTGTGACCGGCGTTGGCCCCGCCGTTGTATCGCACCACCTGATGGTAGTGCGGACCGAGCAGGTCGATGACCTTGCCCTTGCCTTCGTCGCCCCAGGCCAGACCGACGACGCAGGTATGTTCCGTGGAGACGTTCAAAGCGTGTGGATCCTACCGGAAGCGATGCCCGGATAATACCCCCCGCGATTTCAAACCGGTGCGTTTGCGGGCATCCTCGACGTACCGGACCGAAAGCAGTATACTCACGCTATGGTCGCTGAGAATATCCGAGACCTGCTCCGCCGCGAGCCATTTGTGCCGTTTCGTCTCGTCCCCACGAGCGGCGGGCACTACGACGTGGTTAATCCCGAGCTGGCCGTCGTCCTCAAATCAGAAGTGTTTATTGCCTTCGCCGACGGCGAGCGTTGGGCGCATGTCCCCTTGCTGCACATCGCCAGTCTGGAGACGATCCGCGACGGGCGCAGCCGTAGGCCGGGCCGGCGCCGGCGGCAGTAGCTCTGTTTTGCGTTTTCGCGCCGGCTGGTCCTTCGGAAAGCCGTCCACCCACTCATATTGAGGAGTCCGTAGTCTAGGCTACGGTATGTAAGTTGCTTTACTTATTTTGCCCCGTCCCCTTGGGGGGCTGAGAATGCAGCCCGCGTCGCGGTGTAGTCCATACTACTGTAGTTGGTCAAAATTGATGCGTCCTTTATGGTCCTAGCCGCTCCCTGACGGTCGCGGTTCGGATAAGATGCGATCAGCGTGACTAACCATACTACGGACTCCTGAGTATCCGCGTAGGGGGGTCGCGGGCGATCGGTTCGGGCTGTGACCAGCTTGGGCCCAGTTACGAGAACCGGAACTCGCCCACAGATTCTGCTGAGGAGGCCTTTTTTATGTCATCTTTTTGCCGGCGTGGTCCGTCCTTGGGGATGGAAGTAAACTTCACCCGCTTTTAGGAGGTACGGACATGACTTTTCATCGAACAACGCTCTGGCTGGTCTTGGCGTCGGTCGTGGTGACGGGACTGACGGGCTGCATGAAACGCCGGGAAACCATTACGGTAGCCCCGGACGGCGGGGTGACCGTGCAGGTGAAGTACGAGACCGACTCCCGCGACGAGTTCACCAACGGCGATGCGATGCCGTCGGCGGAGGAGGGCTGGAACCTCCAACAATGGACCGCCACCGAGCGAAACGACAACACCGGTGAAACCAAGGAGCACTACCAGTTAGAAGCCGAGAAGTCCTTCGCGCCTGGAGCGCGGCTTCCCGACAGCTTCGCTTCCCACAATGCCGCCGATGCCGACCTGTACCTGCAATTCCCCACGACGCTGCAGATGGAGAAGCGCCCCGACGGCACCTATTACCACTTCTGCCGGATCTACCCCGTCCGTTCGGAGTGGGGGCGTTTGGAGGCGATCCAAAAGCAAATCTTCGAGGCTTCGGCCGATGGACTCGACAAGAAGAAGGCCGAGGAATTGACTGCTGCGGATCGCTTGAACCTGGTGAAGGCCTCGGTCCTTTTCGAGGTGGTCAAAATGACGAGCTTCGCCCGCGAGGCGTTCCTCGAGACCTCCCCGCAGGCACCGCAGGATCATTGGCTGAAGCTCTACACCGCTCTGCACGAGTTGGCGGGCGCCGTGGATTACACGCGCCTGGCTGACTTGCTCGCCACCCCCGATAACGACCAGCGTACCGCGGCCATCGAAGCCGAGGGGAAGACTTATGAGGCCCAGGCTATGGACCGGATGACGGCAACCTTGGCCTCCGCCTGCGGTTACAGCCCGGCGCAGGTCGCGGAATTCATGGACCACTACCAGTGCCATAAACGCTATCACGAGATCAGCGAAGATTTGGGCGACGAGCACTTTGAGATCACCGTCGAGATGCCCGGCGAGATCGTGGCGGCCAACGCCGATAAGCAAGACGGCCACAGTGCTGCGTGGGAGTTCGACGGCAAGGTGCTCCGCGATCGCAGCCAGGAACTCATGGTGACCTCCCGCGTCGCCAAGTAGTGCTCCAACACGGCCACGGGGAGGGCGAGCCTCCCGGCGAGCCGCGGCTCGGCCGGAGCCTCGCCCTCCCGGGCACCCGTCGAATCAGGAGTGTCAGAGCACCAGGGACCGATTCTGAATCTGCAGGACGGACGTGGATCTCGGACTTTGCACTCAGGAGTTCGGACTTGAGATCGGGGACTTTGGACTCCAACGAAGCCGTAGGCGTCTTCGAGCGGTACCGCCGGGACGTCTACGGTTGGGCTTATCGGCTCTTGGGGCGGCATCACGACGCCCAGGACGCCGCGCAGGATGTCTTTCTCCGCTGGTTGGCCCAGTCGCGCCGTGCGCTGCCGGACCATCCGCGCGGTTGGCTGCGGCAGGTGACGGTCAATCGGGCCATTGATCTCCGGCGGTCGCGCCGGCTTGCGGAGCCTGCGGCCGAGGCGCCCGCACGGTGGACCACCGCCTCAGGATACGACGCCGCGGAGAGACAGGAGTTACGCGGCGACATCGCCGCCGCCCTGGCTGAACTGACTGAGGCACAGCGCGGCGTGCTGATCGCCAAAGTGTACGACGAGTTGACCTTCGCCCAAATCGCCGCCGAACTGGATGTGGCTGTGCCCACGGTGAAGACGCACTACGTGCGCGCCCTCGCCGCGGTCCGCAACCGCCTGGCCAAACGCTGGGCACCCGAAAGGAGCCAACCGTGAATCGCGATCAAGCCAAGGACCTGTTAGCCGACTACCTCGGCGGTGAACTGGACGACGTACGCCGGCGAGAGTTCGAAGCCCACTCGGCCGGCGACCCCGACCTGGCTGCCGAGGTGGACGGCCTGCGCCGTGCACTGGCGGCCATGCGCGCGCTGGACGCATCCGCGGCGACGCCCACACTTACGAATACCTCCCCGAGGACGAAACTTCCGCGAGCGCTGACTCTATTGCGCTATGCGGCTATCATCGTGTTCGCATTCGGCGCCGGTTATCTCACCCGTCATCTGGCCAAGGGGCACCTCGATCAGGTTCGTTCCGGTGTAGTCCAACCTCGTGCGCAGGAACCCGCGGAGAATTGGGAGACGCGGGTGGCCGTGGCCTACGCCCGGCAAGCCGGCCGCTCCGGTCTGGCCCGCTCTCTCGTCGCCCTGGCCCAGGCCACCCGCGAACCATAGAGGTGCCCGGGTTTGGTTCGCGCTTCGTGGGCAGGGCGTTGTGGATCGCTACGGTTGCTGGACCGTGAGCAGTTGGTCCGCCCGGAGGTCGTTCAGGGCGGAGCGCGCACCATCCGGCCAGGTGACCTCCAGGCGATCGACCTTCTCGTGCTCGCCCAGCCCGAAGTGAAGGCGCGGAGCATGCTGGGACAGGTAGCTGCCGGCGGAAGAGCGCTGCCGGACCTGCGTACGCTCGCCGGCTTGGAGCTTCACCACGGCACCGAGGGCGTCGCGGTTGGCCCCCTTGCCGATGAGCTTGACTTCCATCCAGTGGCGTCCGCGACGTGGCGTGTCGTTCCGCAGCAGGAGCGGCCGTTCGTTCAGGTTGGCGATGAGCAGATCGACGTCGCCGTCGTTGTCGAAATCGCCCGCGGCGACGCCACGACTGACGAAGTTCGTGCTCAGGTTCGGGGCGGACGAAGCGGAAACCGTCGTAACCGGGCTGAACCGTCCGCGACCGTCATTCACGAACAAAGTATTGGGCTGGGCCTCCAGGCGGCAGGCGTGGCCGTTGGTGAGGTAGATGTCCAGATCGCCGTCGAGGTCGAAATCCGCCATCACACCGCCCCAACTGTGCCAACGGCCCGCGGCGGCGGATATCCCGGCGCGGGCGGCCACGTCCTCGAACATCCCCCCGCCGAGATTGCGGTATAGACAAGAGCCGGTCATGTCGGGAACGAGGAAGTCGAAGCGTTCGTCGCCATCGTAGTCGCCGACTTCGACGGCCATGGACGCGGCGGCATCACCGGCCGCGCCAAAGGCGACTCCCGCCCGCAGGGCCCGGTTCTCAAACGTGCCGTCACCCCGGTTGTGCCACAGAAAGTTCTCCATGGCGTCATTGGCGACGAAGACATCCACCCAGCCGTCGCCGTCGTAGTCGAGGGTGCCGACGCCCATGGCTCGGCCGACCGGCTGGATTTCGAGGCCCGCCTTGCGGGTCACGTCGGTGAAGGTGCCGTCGGCGTTCCCGTGGAACAAGTGGTCCTGCTGTCCGGCGTAGGCTAGCGGGCTGCGTACACCATCGGCGGCGTGCTGGTGTTTGGGGTCCGGCTCATAGGTCAGGTAGTTGCCCACGTACAGGTCGAGGCGCCCGTCGTGATCAAAGTCGAAGAACACCGCTCCCACGCTGAACAGGGGATCATCCACGCCGGCGGTTTTGGCGACCTCGGTGAAGGTGCCGTCCCCGTTGTTGCGGTAGAGGAAGTTGGGACCGTAGTTGGTGACGTAGAGGTCGGTATCCCCATCCCCGTCGTAGTCCGCGGCGACGACGCCCATGCCGTAGGCCGGCTGAGTCAGACCGGCTCGAACGGTCACGTCCTCGAAAGTCCCGTCGTGGCGGTTGCGGTACAGCCGATTGGTGGCGGAGGTCAGCTTAGCGCGCTCGCCGGGCTCGAGTGTGGGGTCGGACAGACCTTCCCGCCAGCAGCCGCTGACGAGATAGAGGTCCATCCAACCATCGCCGTCGTAGTCCACGAAGGCGCAGCCTACGCCGGTGGACTCGACGATGTTGGTGAGCGCATGGTCGCCGATGGTCTCGATGAAATCGACCCCGGCAGCGGCGGTTACGTCGGTGAACACCACGGGCGGGTCGCCTGCGGGTTCCTGACTCCACACCCCGGTCCCTATAACCACCAGCAGGATGGTCAACATGTTGTCAAGAAGCCCGGCTAAAGCCGGCTCCGGAACCAACCCATTGGGATGAGACAACAAGCTCGCTTTAGCCGGGCTTCTTGATTACGTAGGCCGGTTTAAGCCAGTTTTTGGGCAGCTCGGGCCAGGATGCTCGCGAAGTCCAGCTTGCTCACGCAGGCCTGCGACGCCGCGGCGAGGTCGGCCTTGGACCAGTCGCGGGCCTCCGGCGACAACGCGGCGAACAGGCGCCGAGCCCGCTCGCGGTCGCCGTTCTCTTCGTAGTAGCACAGGTGGCGGGCGATGTCGTTGAACGCGGTGTTGGTGCCGGCGGCCCGGCGGCAACTCCCATCGCAACCCACGCAGTAACCCTTGGGGTGCTGCGCCAGCATCCGGTGTACGGTGTCCAGTTCAGCCTTGGTCATGGGCTGGAAATTGCGGGCTGCCGCCGCGTTCTCCTTGAGCTTCTCGATGTTGTCCATGTGCGAGCAGATGGCGCTGAAGCGTTCGTCGGTCCACATGGCGGTGAGGACGGCGGTCACCGGGCTGAGCCCGCGGGTCTCGAATTCCGGGAATACCTCCTTAATCCCCGGCAAGCCGCCCCGTGTCTCCTTCATCGTGATCAGGCCGACGCCGGCCTTATAGCATGCGTCGACGGCCTTGTTGAACTCGGCGTTCTCGCGGGTCAGCGACGGATTGACCGCCACCATGAGGGCATCCATCCACCCGCCTTCCGCAGTGTTCTTGAGCAGTTGGGCGCGTCGCTCGACGGGATTGCAGTGCGAGCTGAATCCGACGAACCTGGCTTTGCCGGACTTCTTGATCCGCTCGGCGGCCTTGGCCCACTCCGGATCCTTGGGCCAGTCGATCGAGGCCGGCAAGGGGAAATCATCATCGCCCAGACCGTGAACAAAGAACAGGTCGATATAGTCCAGCTTAGAGTTCTTGATCCGCCGGTCCACCATCTCCACCCACTGGTCGGGGGTGTGCGGGGAGTCCTTAGTGACGAAGAAGTATTCCTTGCGATAACCGCTCTTGGCCAGCCATTCGCCGCAGGTGCGCTCGGACTTGCCCATCTCGTAGCTCAAGGCCGTGTCGATATAGCGGACGCCCTCCTCGTGCATGAGGTTGAGGTGCCGCTCGCCGATGTTGAAGGACGTCCCCTGAGTCAGGATGGTCACTTCCACGCCCGTGCGGCCCAGCTTGCGCCGCGGAAGCGGTGGTTGGTCCTTCTTTTCTTCTTCCGCGCCGCGGGTGGTCAACGTGCCAGTCGTGGCTGCGACCGCCGCCGCCGCCACGCCGGCCCGCAGAAACTCGCGTCGTGAAACCGTCTGGTTATCCATACCCTGCCTTTCCTGTCGTCTCTTGGTCCGCGGGTCCCGCCCCGCCTTCTTTCCATCGTACCCCAATCCACCAGTTGGCCTGGGGATAAGTGCATGTCAAGTTACACCCTGGTGATCTCTAAGGCCATAGCACAATCCTCCGTATGACATCCTTTCTTCGCCTCCTGAACCCGCCGCGCGGGCCAAGGCCCACGGTTCGGTGGGGGCTACGCGAGCAATCGTCTTATCGCCGCAAGCGCCCGTTCGATGTCTTCCGCGGATACGTCGAGGTGGGTGACCGCCCGGAGGCGTTGGGGACCGGTGGCGAGCATGCGGACGCCGGCTTGTTCGAGCCGCTGGGCGAAGGCCGCGGCTGCGCCCAACTTGGGGTCCACGTCGATGTAGAGGATGTTGGTCTGCACCGCTTCCAGGTCCACGCTCAGTCCGGACAGGGCGTTGAGCGCCTGTGCCAGGTGTTTGGCATTGCGGTGGTCCTCGGCCAACCGCTCGACGTTGTGGTCCAGGGCGTAGATGGCCGCCGCCGCCAGGATGCCGGCCTGGCGCATCCCGCCGCCGAACATCTTGCGGAACCGGTGTACGCGACGGATCACGGCGGCGCTGCCGGCCACGGTCGAACCGACCGGCGCCCCCAGCCCCTTCGAGAAGCACGTCGAAACCGTATCGAAGTATTGGGCGTACTCCGCGGGCTGATGACCCGTGGCCACGCAGGCGTTCCACAGCCGCGCCCCGTCCAGGTGCATCTTCAAGCTGCGTTCATCGGCTAACGCGCGCAAGGCCCGGATCGGTTCCATCGGCCAAATCGTTCCGCCGCCGCGGTTGTGTGTGTTCTCCACCACGATCAACCGCGACTGGGCGAAGTGCGAGTCGGGCGGACGAATCGTCGCTGCCGCCTGTTCGGCCGTGAAGAGGCCGTGCGCCCCGGGTAACAAGCGCACGGAACATCCGGAAACCCCGGCGAACGCCCCGGCCTCGTAGTGGTAAATGTGGCTGTCCTGGTGGGCGATGATCTCGTCGCCGGGCTCGGTGAGGGCGCGGATGGCGGTCTGGTTGGCCATCGAGCCGGAGGGGACGAAGATCGCGGCCTCCTTGCCCATCAGCTTGGCGACCCGCTCCTGCAGGGCGATGACCGTGGGGTCGTCGCCGAGCACGTCATCGCCGACCTCGGCCTCGGCGATGGCCCGGCGCATCTCCGGTGACGGCTTGGTGACCGTGTCGCTGCGCAAATCCACGGGGCGGTTGGTGCTCATGGGTTCATCTCTTCCGGCGGCTGGGTGGCATGCCGAAGGCCCTTGACACCTCAGGTGTCAAGGGTGGGTGGCATGCCGAAGCCCCTTGACACCCCAGGTGTCAAGGGGCGCCGGCATGTTCGACGCCATGCAACTCTGCACGCTTGGCCATGCCAGCCCGCAGCAAGTCCACCCAAGGGTTGATGCTCATGGGTTCATTTCTTCCGGCGGCTGGGGCGGCGGACCCGGCGGACGCTGGAACCCGGGCGGCAAGTTGGCCTGCACCAGGTGCAGGCGGGCCTCGCGCAACAACGACGACCCCGACCAGATCTGGACCCGATATTGCCCCGCTTCCGGGAACGTCAGTCCGTGGAACTGCAAGGCCAGATTGGCGATCATCCGCGGGTCCTTGAACTCGACGATGCCCTTGCCCTCCACGATCGGCCGCCGGGCATCATTGGCGTCCACGATGCGGATGGTGATGGGCGTCTTGCCGTGCCCGTCGGTGAGGGCGACGTAGACGCAAATCTGCGGATGGGACACGGGGAAGCGCGGCGCGTGCACCGCCGCGAACATCCCGATCAGGGACACCTTCCCGGTCACCCGGTCGGTGATGATCTGGTCACAGACGATCAGGGACAACACGTCAGGATTGGCTGCCGGATCTGCCATGCAACACCCCCACGCGGGCGTCGTTCGCCGGTCCCGCCGGGTGGCACGGTCTGACGGAGCCAGGCCGTGGCTTCGTGCGTTCCCGTTCGATTCCCGCGTGCCTGATTGTACCGCTCGCGTAACCATTCCGCACGCTGCGGAAGGGAAAGCGGGATTCTTTTTTTGAGGAAGCGAACGAGTTCACCAGCCGTGACCTGCGGCATCCGAGCCATCAGGGGACCCCGAGCGTCAATTCCTCGACGTGCACCAGCTTCTCGTTCTGGGGGATCGCCTGGCCATGGGCAAGCAGCGACTCGACGTGTTGGCGGAGGGCCTCGCGAATATTCCTCTTTGCTTCTTCGATGGTCCTACCGTTGCTGAAGCATCCCGGCAGAGTCGGGCTATAGGCCGAGTACCCCTCGTCCTCAATTTCCTTTTCCACGACGATTTCGAACGTAAAGAACCTCATCGGTCATCCGTTCCTCCGTTAATGATTATAGACGGAGTTGATCTCGAAGATACTCCAGGCAGCGCGATTTGTCGATGCGGATTTGCGAGGCGTCGTCGCGGTCGCGGACGGTGAGCGTGCCGTCCTCCTTGGTTTTGCCGTCGATGGTAAAGCAGAACGGCGTGCCGGCCTCGTCCATGCGGGCGTAGCGCTTGCCGATGGACTGCTTGGCGTCGTACTGGCAGGGGTAGTGCTTGCGCAGCTCGCGGTAGATCGGCTCGGCGATCTCCGGCAGCCCGTCCTTGGCCACCAGGGGAAATACCGCCGCCTTGACCGGCGCCAACCGCGGGTGGAACTTCATGAACTCCGGGCTGGCTCGCGACTCGTCGTACGTATAAGCCTCGCACAGGAACGCCAGCGTTGACCGGTCCGCCCCGGCCGAGGGCTCGATCACCGTGGGGATGTACCGCTCCCTGGTCTCGTCGTCGAAGTAGGACATGTCCTTGCCGCTGAACTTCTGATGCTGCGTCAGGTCGAAGCACCCGCGATGGGCCACGCCCTCGAGCTCCTGCGGCTCATCGGCGAAGGGGAACAGGTACTCGATGTCCGTGCACGCCTTGCTGTAGTGGGCCAACTCCTTTTCGGTTTGGTCCCGCAGGCGGAGCTTGCCGCTGGCCAGGCCCAGCCCCTTGTACCAGTTGCTGCGCACCTCGCGCCACCACTCCCACCACATCATCGAGTCGCGCTCGTGGCAGAAAAACTCGATCTCCATCTGCTCGAACTCGCGGGAGCGGAAGGTGTAGTTCCGCGGGTTGATCTCGTTGCGAAAGGCCTTGCCGATCTGCCCGATCCCGAACGGGATCTTCACCCGCGTGGAATTGATCACGTTCGGGTAGTTCACAAAGATGCCTTGAGCGGTCTCGGGACGAAGGTACGCTTGGGCCGAGTCGTCTTGCAGAGCGCCGACATAAGTCTTGAACATCAAGTTGAACTGACGCGGTTCCGTCAGAACACCTTTCTTCCCCGTAAAGGGTGACGGGATTTCGTGCGGCGCTTGCTGCAGTTGGGCGAGGGTGCATGATCGAGCGTACAGGTAACGAGGTCCGGCATTAGTATCGGCCCACACAACCGCATAACTGGGTGCGCCCAACGAGCCTCCGCTTATCACCTTTGACTTAATGTCGCGAATCCCGAAGAGCTTCCTCAGCTTCTCGTCGCTGATGAGAAGTGAAAGGGCCTCCGACGGTGATGAAGCCACAATAGTCCCGTCGGGAGGTGCGTCTGGACGTGACGTCACGAGATAGTCTTTCCCCACGATCATTTCTGGCGTTGGTTCGAGGAGGAAGAGGAAGACGCCTTGCAGTTGATCTGCTCGAAAACGCTCCTTCGTCTCCTTGTCATCGACCATCGGATCCGTGAAGCCAGTGGCATGCCCGCTGGCCTCCCACACCTTGGGGTTCATGATGATCGCGCAGTCCACGCCGACCATTTGCAGGTCTTCGCCGTCCGGGCCGGGCGGTGGAAACTGGATCATGTCGTGCCACCAGGCCTCGCGGATGTTCCGTTTCAACTCCGTGCCCAGCGGACCGTAGTCCCAGAACCCGCCGATCCCGCCGTAAATCTCGCTCGATTGGAAGATGAACCCGCGCCGCTTGCACAGGGCGACGATCTTGTCCATCAAGGCCGATTCCGCTGCCATAGCAGACCCACTCCCCAAGCGACCCCGCCGCGCGGAGGTCGGCTAACCCAAACTCGCCACCAAGGCACTAAGACACGAAGAAGGCGTTGGCTAGTGCACGATCGTTCTCAACAGGGTGTCGAACGGAAGAAGTTTTCGTCATTATGGTCGTAAACCTCGGTACTTCTTGTTTTCGTGTCTTTGTGCCTTCGTGGCCATGAACAATCCAAGACATCACGTCTCGAGCCGGCTGGTATCCTGCATCGGTCCGCCGCGACCGAACGCGGTTTTGTACCACATTGTCGGTCCGGCGACAAAACGAATGTCGCCGGAGGCGAACACGCGCCGTAAGTCTCGCGTTGACAAAAACTTGACCGCAGGGATGTCCTTGCCATCGGTGAGGGACGTTGCTCGGCGTCCACAGACCCGCACATCCGATGCAGTTTCCGCAGATTAACAATCGGTCGATTCGATCGTAAGCCTTTGAAAAATAACGACTTAGTGTGTCCCATAAGGTGGCCCGGTTGGGCGGCTCGGTGGTAGCGGTCTTGCCGCGGGGATAGGCGAGGCGCTCCTGAGGAGGAGTGGGGAGGAGGCCGCCATGACCCCCGAACTGTTCACCGCCCACGCGGTGTACTGGTTCTTTCGGCGAAAGGCCAAGATCGCCTTCCTGACGCTGGCGTTCTACGCCGCCCTGTGCTAGGCCAGAGGAACCGTGGCGGACAAACGCTCGACCGCCGCGGTCAACACCTCCAGGGTCCGCGACAACTCCGCCGCCGTGGTGAAGCGCGAAAGGCTGAAACGCAGGGCGCCATGGGCGATTTTCGGATCGATCCCCATCGCTTTGAGCACGTGCGACGGTTCCAGCGAGCCGCTGCTGCACGCGGAACCGGCCGACACGCAGACACCGTGCTCGCTCAGTAGGATCAGCAGGGCCTCGGACTGCAAGCGCTCGAAACCGATGTTGCTGGTGTTGCCCAGGCGGTCCGCCCCGGCCCCGTTGACGTGGGCGATGGGAATGGCGGCCCGCACGCGGTCCTCGAAATCGTCGCGCAGCCGGCGGATGGAGTCAACTTTCTCAGGAGCGAGGCGGGCGGCCTCCTCAGCCGCCACCCCGAAACCGATGATGGCCGGCACGTTTTCCGTACCGGCTCGCAGGTCGCGCTCCTGTCGGCCGCCGATCAGCAGCGGCGACAGGCGCGTTCGCTTCCGCACATACAGGGCGCCGATCCCCTTGGGGCCGTGGAGCTTGTGCGCAGACAGGCTCAGCAGGTGCACCGGCCACTGCCGCACGTCGATGGGCACCTTACCGGCCGACTGCACCGCGTCGAGGTGAACGCGGACGCCGTGTTGCTCTGCAATCTCGCAAACGCGCCCCCCGTCGAACAGAACCCCCGTCTCATTGTTGGCGTGCATGATCGAGATCAGGGCAGTCTCCTCAGTCACTTTGGCTTCGAGCTCGGCGAAGTTCAGTCGGCCTTGGTGGTCCACGCCGATCTCATCCACGTGATAACCTTCGCGGGCGAGTTGGGCTGCCAGCCGATGCATCGCGCTGTGTTCGACGGCTGAAGTGACCAGGTGGCGTTTCGCCGGTTGGGCGGCCAGCGTCCCGCGCACGGCCAGGTTGATGCTCTCGGTGCCGCCGCTGGTAAAGATGATTTCCTTGGGATCGGCGTGAATGAGCTGGGCGACCTGTTCTCGGGCGCACTCGACTTGGTGCCGCACGGATTGCCCGAATCGGTGCACGCTCGACGGGTTGGCGTACTCGCCGCTCAGAAAGGGCCGCATCGCCTCGACGACGCTATCCAAAGGCCGCGTCGTCGCGTTGTTGTCCAGGTAGATAAACTCGCCCATCGCCGGATTATAGTCAGGAGGTCAGCCCTGGGCGATGCAGTCGGCAGAGACCCCAGGCCCCTCAGGTGTGACAGAACGCGTGCGGGTGTGGGCTCTCAGTGCGCGGCGGCCGAGACGGTACAGAGACGCTGGTACAAGTCTTCCAGCGTGTGCTTTTGCGTCTTTAGGTGTTCTTTGTAGTCGCGGTCCCTCGTTCGCCGCACCTCCGGGGCAAGCTCTCGGATCGCCTCATCCACCACTTGCTCGAGAACCAAGCACTCGTGTTCGGTGAGTTCGATGGTCATGGCCGAACCTCCTTCTACACAACCTTCCACCTTATATTCTACCCCAGGTTTGGGCGGTCGGCGGGCGAATTCCAGAAGGGCGGGGTATGGCAAGAAACGTTGGCATCACGGGAGGGGGAGGGCGAGCCTCCCGGCGAGCCGAAGTGTGCGGCTCGGCAGGAGCCTCGCCCTCCCGGTCAAGCGGAGCGGCTCGGCAGGAGCCTCGCCCTCCCATAATGCCAAGGTTCCTGGCCAAACCCGAAGAGCGGTGTCTCCATCCCAGGACATCGGCGGCGGTCGCCCTGAACGGCCGGATCAACGCTCGACCGGGGTGCCGAGGAGTTTGGCCACCTCGGCGACCTTCGCCTCCATCAATTCCTGCGTGTCGGCTTCGAGGTTTAAGCGCAGAAGCGGTTCGGTATTGGATTTGCGGACGTTGAACCACCATCGCTCGTACTCCACGGTGATGCCGTCGAGGAAATCGACCTTTGCGTCTTTATAGGACTGGGCCAACTGCTTGATGGTGCCGTCCTGGTTCTCGTTTTCAAAGTTGCGTTCGCCGCTCTGGGCATAGCGGCGGAGCGGGGCGATCAAGACGCTCAGCGGCTCTTGCAGGCGCGTCAAGGTGTTGACCAGATGCACCAGGGCCAGCATGCCCGAGTCGCAGTAGGCATTGTCCTGGAAGTAGAAATGCCCGGAGAGTTCGCCGCCGAACACGCCCTTGGAGGTGGCCAGGGCCTTCTTCATGAACGCGTGCCCCACGCGCTCCCGCCGGGGCACGCCGCCGGCCCGTTTGATCTCCTCGGCCACCACCCGGCTGGAACGCAAATCGTAGACCACGGTGGCGCGGGGGCGGCGGGCCAGGAATTGTGGAGCCAGCAGCGCGGTCAGCATGTCGCAAGGAACCACGTCGGCCCGCTCATCGACCACGATCAGCCGGTCGGCGTCGCCGTCGAAACAGATCCCGAAGTCGGCCCGCGTCCGCCGGACCTCATCGCGCAACTGACGGAGATTGGCCTCGACCAGCGGGTTGGGCTCGTGGACGAATTCGCCGTTGTGCTCCATGTTCAGGCAGACCAGCTCCAGCTCGGGTACGTCGCCGAACAGGACCGGCACCCATCGGCCAGCCATGCCGTTCGAAGCGTCCAGCGCGATCTTGAGCCGGCGCGGGGTCTCCAAAAAACTGCGCACGAATGCTTTGTACGGAGCCGACAGGTCGCGGTGGGTCAGCTCCCCCAGCACGTGGGTTTCGCGGCGGGCGAGGTTCTTGGTGAT
>JBGPAW010000003.1:0-28739 GCA_041480905.1 Phycisphaerae bacterium | reverse complement strand
CCGGTCATCCTCGCCGCCAACCACGGCTCGACGGCCGATCCCCTGATGCTCTACGCCACCTGCCCCCACCGGATGATGAGTTTTATGATCGCCCGCGAGTTCGCGCACTTGCCCGTGTTGCACCATATCACGGACCTCGTGCGCTGTATTCCGGTGAAACGCGACGGCCGCGATACCGCCGCCACCAAGGCGGCCATCCGCCGCCTTAGAGAAGGCCGGATGCTCGGCATCTTCATCGAAGGGCGCATCCCTCGCCCCGGCCAACCCGAACCGCCCAAAGACGGCGTCGCGCTGTTGGCTCTTCACTCCGGCGCCGCCGTCGTCCCCGCTTACCTTAGTGGGTTGGTCTATCGTGATGGGATCGCGGCCTCGTTCTTCGCCCGCCACCGGGGCCGGGTCCGTTATGGTCCCCCCGTGGACCTGAGCGAATTCCGGGGCCGGGACCGCGAGACCCTCAAGCAGGCAACGCAAAAGATTTACGCCGCCATTCTGGAGTTGCAGGTCCCGCCCAAGGCCACGGGCAGGGAGCGATCCGGGCGGATCGTGCCTTGACGGTGCCATACCCCTCTTGACCGTGGCAAACGCGCACCCGGATCACCTGCCGCAAGTAACCCCTCTCGCTCCGTGGCTTCCACAACCAGCCGCACAACGCGGCCTTCCGATTGTTTCCACCATACATTATTAAAACGCAGCAAATCGGTGCGTTTCTCGATGTGTTCGAGAAGATGTTGTCGTGGCTATCCGGGTAAGTATGATGGAGGGTCAAGATGTGCAGCGCTTGGCGTTGCTGCCGGTCGGTTGACGAATGGAGCGCACGTGTGCCACTAAGCAGTCGCACGCGGGTGACCGCCGCGGCCGACGATGACGGCACACGGGGACCACCCAACGTCACGGGAGAAAGCAGTGGACACAGCGATCGAACATTTCATGTGGGGCTTCCAACCTCATTTCCGAATCGGTCAGGAGGTACACGCGAAGGCAATCTTTCGGCTTCTCGACGAGCGATTTGATCCAGAAGTGTTTCTGGTGGGCGTGCTTGCCGAGAACCGCGCCGATTGCCACATTGCGTGCGTCGAGCCGGAGAACGACTTTTGGATTCTCTCAGAAGCCTTCGATGGCGTCATCGAAGCGGCCAAGCTACTACCTGCTACGTATCCCGAGAGTAGGGTGCTCCACTCCCATCCACGAGTGCAAAACAGCGAGACTGAGCGATTGCGGCGGCGAGCCATTCATGAGACGATCTGTAAGACGATAGCCGAGCACCGCACCAAGCCGGAGCGTATGCTCTACTTTGCGTCGTTTCCGGTGAAGCGCGACGCGTACCTGGTATCAACCGTGCTGGGCCTGCAGGAAGACATCGTTAACTCGCACCCACACCTTCACATCGACCGCGCACAGATCCACGAGTATCGGTCTTTCAAGAGCGCGGTCTCCCTGATTGACGCTGCAATAACGGAGTTCTTGACGGATGCCGCGAGCGAACTCGGCAGGCCTGATGCCGGCGAGGGATTCGGCTCGTCACGGAGCCCCGCAGAGTTACTACGAAGCGCGGGCGCACGCTTCACGATGGACTGCGCATACAAGGCCGATAGAGACTTGGACTTGATCGGGTGTTGGCAGAGACTGTTCGACGCCTGCAACGACCTTGCGTCACTGAAGTACGAACAGGTTGCCGGTAGCGGCCGGTTGATCGTCGCTCGGCGAGAGCACCCCGCCCTAAGACCCGCAATCACGTTCGGCAGGCCGGTGAGCGTTCATAACCCACGCGGCGCAAGAAAGCTGCTCGAACTGGCATCTCGGGGTCTTGCGCTGCACATCAACGCGGGGTTGATCTTCGGATTGGTTGAGTTGAGCGAGTACGCAGCCGATCAGGAGGATCTGTTTGAAGTCAATGTCTTGGATCATCATCGCTGGGAACTCGTCCACGCTGGGCATACTCTGATGCAGGTGCGTTCGGGTCAACCGCAACTGCCAGCTCGGCCATTCGACGCAGCGAAGCTCCGCACCGACCTCACGCGAGTATTTGCTGGACTCCCTCCTAGCGACGGGGATCGGCTCGTCGCGCTGGTCGAGGCTGCGGTAACCGAAAAGCACGGTACGATGCTGGTGGTTATCGAGGACGCCGCCCAGGAAGCGCAACGGCTGGCCAGCCAAGCGACCGTGATCGAACCGTGCTCGGTGACGCCGGAACTGATCAAACACGTCACGCCCATCGATGGAGCGGTTCTCGTTGGCCCGGATTGCGTGTGCTACGCGATCGGAGTGATCTTGGATGGCTTGGCGGCGCCAGACGGGAATCCAGCGCGGGGCGCGCGGTTCAACTCCGCGCTGCGATATGTTGGGGCTCACGAGAGTCCGTGTCTTGTCATCGTAGTCTCCGAAGACGGAGGCGTGGATCTCATTCCCGACCTAAAACCCACCGTGCGCCGCTCAGAGATTGAACGAGTGATCGGTGAACTGCAGGTGATCGCGTCGGAGCCCAAAATCAGGCGGCGGAGCTTCAGCGACCTTGTGGATTGGATCGAGGGACACGCGTTCTACCTCCTTCCGGAGCACTGCGGAAAAGTCAATGAGCTCATTCACGTCATCGACGCGCGTCTTGCGCAGGAAGATCCGTCGGGTTTCCAAATTGTGCGAAACGACTTCACGCCAACTCCCGGGTTCGACCCGGCGCTCTACTACGCCGCCGAGTAGCCGCGCGGGCCGCACCGGCGTGTGCCACTGCCCGTCCCTCGGAAACCCGCGGGACGGCTGGGTCTCTTGGCCCCTTGCGCCTCCTCGACAACCCATCCATGCTCTACTACCCTGGACCCATGCGGCGCCGTGCTTGTCAACCGCCCGGCGCTGAACCTTCCCACCACCCCTGACGGTGAGACCATGGAATTCAGAAATACGTACGAAGATAACGCTTACGCGGCTGCTTACGCCAAACTGGAGTTTCGCGGCACGTACTACCTCGCCTTCAGGGACCTACCCGAAATCCTGTCCAAGCACGTCACGGGGTGGAAGGCGCTGGATTTCGGCTGCGGCGCGGGACGCTCTACACGCTTCATCCGCAAGCTGGGATTCGACGCCGCCGGTGTCGACATCGCCGAAGAGATGATCCGCAAGGGGCGGGCGATCGATCCCGCCGGTGACTACCGCCTCATCGCGGACGGTGGCCTGAGCCAGTTCGCTGACGGCATCTTTGATCTTGTGCTCGCAGCGTTCCCTTTTGACAATATTCCCACGGCGGAAAAGAAAGTCGCGTTGTTCCGCGCATTGGTCAGGGTGCTGAAGGCGAGCGGCCGGATCGTCAACGTGGTCTCCTCGCCGGAGATTTACTGGAACGAATGGGCCTCCTTCACGACGAAGGATTTCCCCGAGAATCGGCGGGCGAAATGCGGCGACCCGGTGAAGATCATCGGAACCGCGGTCGAGGACCGGCGGCCGGTGGTCGATATCCTCTGGCCGGACGAAGACTACCGCGACGTTTACCGCAAATCCGACCTGGAAGTGGTCGAAGTCTACCGACCACTAGGCCGAGCGGACGAGCCCTACGCATGGGTTAGCGAGACAACGATCGCGCCCTGGGTCATCTACGTTCTGAGAAAGACTTGACCCGGATGATTCATACCGCAGAAGGCGCGGGGAACGCAGAGAGTAGGTTTGAAAGGCGTTGCAACCGCGGGGGGGTGCCCCGACCTACGAGCGGACCAGGCGGCCCACGAGTTGGGGCAGGGTCTTTAGGCCGGCTTTGTGGAAGGCGGCGGAAGTCTCGTTCAATCGAGCGAAGTCATCTTCCGACAAGGCGATGTCCGCGGCGGCGGCGTTCTCTTCGAGTTGGGCGACGCTTCGAGCGCCGGGAATCGCCATCACATTCGGATGGTGGACCAGCCACGCCAGGGCGATCTGGGCGCAGGTGGCACCGTGTTTCGTGGCGATGTCGCGCAAGGCGGCCAGCAGCGGCTGCGCGGCTTCCATGTTCGAGCGGGTGAAGAACAGGTTGATCTTCCGCACGCCGCCGGGGGCGTTGGCGGCGGTGTATTTGCCGCTGAGCATTCCCTGGGCCAACGGGCTGTAGGCGATCACCACGCGCCCGTGCTGCTGGGCCCAGGGCAGCAGACGCTCCGCCTTGCGGCGCAGCAGGCTGTACTGCACCTGATTGGTCATCACCGGCCCGCCGAGGGCGTGCTCAGCCCGTTGCCATAGCCCCAAAGTGAAGTTGCTGACGCCCAAGTGCCGCGTCTGGCCGGCGTCGCGCACGGCCCGCATGCCTTTCATCTGCACACGCAGCGGGACCACCGGATTGGGCCAGTGGATTTGGTAAAGGTCCATGTGGTCGGTGCGGAGCCGGGCCAGGCTGGCGGCGGCGGCCCGGCGGATGCGGCCTGGCAGCGGAAAGAGCGGCAGCATCTTGCTGGCCAGGAAGGCGCTCTCGCGCCGGTCGGTCAGGGCCTCGCCGATGATCGACTCCGACTCACCTCTGGCGTAGGCCTCGGCGGTGTCAATGACGTTGACGCCCAATTCGAGGGCCCGATGGACGATGCGGATGGCTTCCCTTCGTTGGGAAGGTTCCCAGCCCCATCCCTGAGTCCCGAATTGCCAGGTGCCCAGCCCGATGACTGAGGCCCGATCCTCACCGATTTGAATGTACCGCATGACTGCGCTATCCTTCGTAGTGCCCAACATGGCTACCCGACCGTGACACCCGCGCGGCTACTTGCCGCAGATCAAGTTCAGGCTTTGGGCCGTGCGTAATTCATTCAGGGCCAAGCGCAGGGCCGCGAAGTCTTCCGGGGCGATGGGGTCCGTCGCCAGGTCAGCCGTGCGACGGAAATGCACCGCGCGGCCATCGACGGCCACTTGCTGTCCCACACTGCCCCAACTGCCGCGCACCAGGGGCAGGGTCGCCGGCACGGTCGGAGCGGTCCAGCCTTCGGGGAGCTCGACGGTCAGATCGACGTTTTCGCGCACCCGCCCGGTGAGGTCCACCGCCGTCTTGCGGTAAGACCGGTTCAGCGGCAGCGGGACTTCGTCCAAGAAGGCCGGACCGCCACCGAAGGTGAGCAAGCGTCGCGAGCCCAGGCTTTTCAGCGCGTCTTTCGAGGCGACCGTGACGGTCGCGCGCAGCTCCTCATCCGAGAGCGTGGCCATCGAGTGCTGGCTGACCTTGAAGTCCTCGAGAACGCGGGCGACCAGGTTCTTGACCAGGGTTTCCTGCTGGGCGGCGGTGTCGAGTCGCGTGGGATCGTAGAACGCCCCGGTGAGGCGGAGGCGCAGCTCACCGGCGGCCTTCCCGTCCGCGTCGACGGTCACCTTGCCCGTGATCTGAATGTCGCTGGGTTCCTTCTCGCCGCGGGCCTCCACGTAGGCGGCCCGCAACTCGCCCGATTCGGTGAGCCCGAGCAGCCAATGCTTGCCCCAATTACCGGGATTCCTGAACAAGCCCTGCTGCGGATGGACGGGGACGGGACCGTCGGGCAAAGCCGCCGTCACCACCACACCGGCGAAAGCGGAGTCGGTCGGCACCCGCTCGTCCCAGGCGGCGGCATCAACGGCCACTTCGAGGGACACTCCCAGTCCCAAGGCTCGCAGAGCGGCGGCACAGAGCGCCGCCGATTCCAACGGGCTGCCGTAATTCGAGCGGAACACGTCCCCTGCGGCGCGACACTCAAACGATCGGACCGTCTTGGGCGAGTCCAGGAAGTTGAACGAGTCGTGCATCTTCTTGGCAAGTTTGCGGACTCGCTCGGTCGGATCAGATTCGTCTTTGACCGCGGCCTCGGCGAACTTCCTGATCTCCTCGGTCGGCTGAGCGGCCTGTTCCACGCGCTTCACGATGGTGGCGACCCACCCCGTCGCACTCGGGCAAGTGGTGAAGCGAAGCCGAGGGCAGCGCTCCCGCCAAGGCAAGGACTGCGGTTCCGCCGGCGCCCCCGGAAGGTTGGCAAACGACCACGAGAAAGTGGTCATGCCGCCCTCGGTGGACCGCGCCGGCTCGTGCCCGCCCGCCGCCCCGCCATCGACGCCTTGGCGCAGGGCGGCCCCCTCCGGAATCGTCACGGACACCACGCGCGCGACCGTCGGATAATCGTCGTCCACGCGCAATTCCGCGCTGACCCACGGCAGTACGCCCGGCCGGGTCACCACCTCGTAGTCCAGCTCCAACACGGCGTTGTCCTCGATGCCGCTGAAGCAGATCACCTGCTGCTGCCACCCGGCATAGTGCGGCCAGCCGCCCACGTCGTCCGGGGCCGCCAGGTTGAACGAGTACTTCGGCACCGGCATGACGGTGCCGTCGGGCAGGATGGTTTGCGCGGCGTGGATGACCAGTTCGTCCTGCCCCGCGCAGTAGTCGAGGCGCGGATCGGCGACGCGGCCGATGGGACGGACATTCAGCAGCTTGACCCAGCGGTGCTCCCGGTGCCGCACCGTGCCGTCCTTGTCCAGCGTCCAATGATCCTCCCAGCGGAGGTTGATCGCGTCGTCGTCGGGGAACTGGGCTGCGCCAATGCTCAAGTCCGGGGCGGCGGTTTCGGTCAGCGACGGGCGTGCGGTGGCCGCCTGGCAGCCCGGCGCGGAAAGCAAAACCAGGAGGGCGACGCCCAGCCCGCGAAGGTAATCCCAGGGCTTGCGCCCTGGGCTATCATCTTTCGTCCCTTCGGGACGGCCGAGCGACGCGCGGGACCCATGTTCTTGTTGCCTTCGTTGGCTGCATCGAGTCATTTTCTTGCTACCCTTGCTGCACTGTGCAAACGATCCAATCCTTGGTGATGTCCTTCATCGTTTCGATGGCCTTCTTGAAGTCCGCGTAGTCCCCCGGGGGCACGATGTGGTTCTTCAGCGTGATCTCAAAACGATAGGTTAGCGTTCCCTCGCCGGGGGTGGCCTCGAAAGTCAGCGCGGCCGACCCGGAATCGAGCGTCTTCTTCTCCGGGACGCGCTCGACCTTCCACCCGGGCGGCAGCTTCAGCGTCTCCTCGTAGCGGACCAGGCGGCTGGCCCGCATGCGCAACCCAAGATCGCGTTTCTCGGCATCGACCGGGTAGAAGAAGTCGGGGATCAGCCAGTCGGCCAACGGATGTGACATCAACGGCAGGTGAAAGAGGCGCACCTGTTGGGCGCCGGCGGCGTAGCCGGGTGCCGCCACTTTCAGGTCCACGTGACTATCGCCCGAATAGTCGCGCGGGTCGGTGAAGGTAAGTGCCTCGATCCTGGCGTTGGGGGCGATGTTGATGACCTTCTCGAAAGCCGCCTTTCGCTCAGGTACGGGCGTGCGGTCGATACTCCGCCGCAGATACGTGCAGGGGTAACCCTTCATGTCCATCGTGATCTGGCTCACCAGGCTTCCGTCGGGGCGGATCTCCCCGGTGCTTCGGCAGATCAGTTGGTTGTACTCCGGCGGATAGTACGGAGACAAGGTGAGAGTCTGCCCTTCGGGAGTGCCGTACACCAGCCCCTGTAAGGCCTCGCGGCTGGACCACATCTCGCGGCTGAGCGGAATCCAGGTGGGATCGAGGATGGTGAACGAACCGTCCGGGTTACGGACCGTCGTCACCGTGTGGTTGAACTGGTCGGCGGGAATCGCTTCGACCCGCGAGCCGGCCATGGTCAACGCCGGATAGGCCTCGTAACCCGCCGCGCGGAGCAGGGTCACCAGCATGCCGGCCTTGTCCTTGCACACCCCGCCGCGGTCGCGGATGGTCTCGGTGCCCTTGTGCAGGGTGAACCCTTCGCAGGGGCCGCGGCTGGTACCGTAATAGCGGATGTTGTCGGCCACCCAGTGGTTCAAGGCGGCCATCTTGTCCTCGTCGCTGTTCAGTCCGGCGGTAAGCTCGGCCACCTTGGCCCGCACCGCGTCATCGGCGTCGAACTGGGCCTTGTTGGCGTCCCAGAACCAGCGCGACTTCATCTCCCAATCGGGCACCGTCGCCATCACCACCTTTATGGCGGAGTCGTCGGCCGACAAACCGTGCGGTTCGCTCTTGAGCTTGGGCACGTTCTCGGCGGCAAACGTGTAGACGTGGTAGTCCTTGTCGAACCAGAGCGAGGCCTTCAGGTCGCCGTTGTACACCTCGTACTGCACCGGCTTGTCCTTGGGCATGTGCACCGAGTAGCGCTTCTTGATGATGGGATAGTCGCCCTGGAACAGGGTGGACTCGTGCCAGTGGCCGGGCATCGGCGGCTGGAGCGTCTCGCCGCCGCCTCCGCTCTCCGCCGGGCCGGCGTCGCCCAGGTAAGCGATGTTGTAGCCGATCTTGCTGATGCGGATTTCCAGGCAGTCGCCGATTTCCAGGCGGGGGATGTCCAGCACGTGCTGCCGGTTGCCCCAATAGATGGCCCATTGCTTGGCTGGTTGGGTGAGCGCGGCGGAGACCGGAACTTCGTCGATCCCGGCACCCTTGCGGTGGATTCTGACCGATTTGAGCGTCACCCGATTGGTGGCCGGGTCGAACTCCTGGCGGAGCACCGCTTGCGCGCGAATCCCGGCGTCGGTCAGCACCTTGATGACCTGGCAGCTTTCGGTGGTGGCCAGGCCGCTGTCCTGCACGTAGACGTCCGCTTCATCCAGCACGTAGACCAGATCGGCGTTGTCGTAGTCCTTGGTCTCCTTGGCCGACGCGATCAACGCCTTGATTTCCTGGTCGGTGGCCGGCTGCGGCGGCCCGGCCGTTGCCGACGTGACGAACCAGACCAGCGATCCCACTAGAACCAGACGCTCTATCACAACACCTCGCTTCACCATGCAGGTACCCCCGTCGCTCCCGGCAGGAATGCCGTCGGTTGAGTTCCCAACTCGGCCGCTGTCCGCGGCGCATAATGAGGTCGTACTGTACCGGTGTGAGGGCAGCCCGTCCAGACGCACGATAGGGAAGGTTACACCTTCATACCCTGAGGTTTGGGAAGTTTGGTGAGCCGATGGCGGCCGAGTGCGTGCCCAGCAAGTCGGTCCAACGCGCGCTGCGCGGCAGGTTCGCCAGCCATTCGGCCGGGAAGAATCGAAACACCACGTCGGCCGGCGTCGGCTCGGATAGCCAGTCGCATACAAGCATCGCGCGGCCGTGGTACCAGCGCACGTGCGTAGGGCTGACGAGGTGCCCGGTGGTCCCGCATTTGAGGAGGTGGCCCAGAGAAGACTCAAGATGGCAGCGCCCATGACTCCGCGCCCGGCGAGACGCCGGCCGCCACATTCCGCCCCCGTAGACGCCGCCCCTCAAAAAACGTGTGCCAAAGCACTAGCGGCGGTCGGAATCGAACCGACGACCCTGGGTTTATGAAAACGCTTAACAATCACGCCAAAAAGCTCGGAAACCCTTAGCTGCTCGCAACTTACCACACTTCCGGGCCGTTTGCAAGTGATAACAACAAACCGCGTTTTTAGGCGAATAATGGCGGTAGTCGGGGGCAAAGTGCGTAGTAAGTGCGTAGTCGGATGGTCAAGGGACTAGCGCTGTCACTAACCATTAAGGGATGATCGGACGCCGGACGGACGCTGCTACCGGACGAAATGCTCCTCGATCCGAACCACGTGCGTCCAGTGCCGGTCACAACTCCGGCACTTCAGGTATTGAGTCTTCAGCAGTTCGCGCCCGTAGCTTCGCGGCCACGTCCGGGTACTGACGGACACCACGATCACGTCGGTGCAGGAACATGAGCACACTACGCCGTGGGTGGATCGGTGTCTGGCCATCGTCAAGAGACCTTCCGCCATTTGGCGCAAGGTTGAGTGTTCACCCTGTCACGATCAAAAGGCCATTTGGCCTCTTGATCGGCGTGAGCTTGGCGGCTTTGGCAGCGGGAGCCACGTCACACTTGCCGGCGTCCACCAGGGCGATGAGTTCGGGGATACCGCGATCCTGGACCACGCCAGCTTGCTTGATCGAAGCCGGGGAAACATGGAACATTTGGCTGGCGTCTTCGAGAGAAATCAAGAGACAATTTTGGCTCTTGATCGTCTCGGACTTCCGGTCCCCACCATGTTTCGTGGCGACCGTTCGTTTGGCAATCATAGCCCGCTGTCCGACGGACAGGTGCCGCCGGTGCAGGTTCATCGACACGACGTATTCGAGCGGCGTCGGCCTGCGAAATGGGTAGGCCATTTGGCCTACCCTCGGTGAATTGGTTGTCGCCAAGCTTGCGTGTTGCGATTTCCGCGGCGATGACTTCGGGAACGCCGTGATCCAGGACGACGCCAGCCCGCTTTATCGAATCTATGGCGACGTGGAATATCGACGCAGCATCTTCGAGGGATAGCAAGAGCGCATTTGCACTCTTGCTCGCTTCTGAGGTTCGGTCCCCCCCGCGTTTCGTGGTAACGCAGCGCTTGGCAATCATGGCTCGCTGGCCGACGGACAGGTGCCGACGGTGTCGCCGTCGACGAGCATCGCCCGCAAGGCGTCAAGCTCGGCGAGCGCTTCGTCGGCCTCGCGCTGTTGAACCAAAGCCTCTTTTGATGCTTTGGCTTCTCGCGTCTTAGGATCACCACCGCGCGGCATATTGGCAATGCGTTTAGCGATCTTGGCGCGCTTAAGTCCGCGAACCGACACGTGCATGAGCTTGGCGGCGTCGGTCTGAGTCGTAACTAGGCCATTTGGCCTAGTTGACCAAGGATGCCCCTCGGTTGCGTTGGCGATTTCCGCCGCGATGACTTCGCGTTCCGTTTCCGACAGCTGCCGCCGGTGCAGGTTCATCGACACGACGTACTGGATCGGCGTCTGGCCGTTCGGCTTCCAGGGCCGCGTGGCGGGTTCGAGCTTCAGCTTGGCGCAGGCGCGGTAGCGGTTGCGACCGTCGAGCACTTGTCCCTCATGCAGGGTGATCGGCTCACGCTGGCCGTGGGCGCGGATGCTTCCGGTTGGCGTATCGTTACAGTTCGGACACCAGTTTTTAGCCTTGTTCATAGGGGAACTACCCTAAAAACGGTTATGCACTATACAATTTCTGAAACCGCAATTCTTGCGAAAAGAAGGCATCGGTCCGCGCGCGGCCTTAACCATCGCCGGAAGTACCTTTCGACAAGGAGGGGGGCCAGCCGGCCTGACGCGCCGGCCAGCCCCGTTTCAACGCTGCAACCTCGAAGGAGATTCACAATCTTCATCACCGCCGCCGCGGTTGCTGGCGGGAAAGTTTCAACGCATCGCATTCACTCGGCGTCAACAGTCGGTGTCCGCCATCGCGGACCCGCTGACAAACCCACGCCCTACACGAGCACGGCGCTTTCTTCTCGCTCACCAGCTTATCGAACTCTTGCATCGCCGCCTGCACGCACGCCCAACGCGGGTTGGCCGGTGCCGGTGCCGCCGTAGATACGCTGGCCGCCGCCGTGCTCTCTATCGCTCGTGGTGGTGCCGTGGGTGGTGTAGCCGATGCTGTCGCCGTCGCCGGTGCCGCGTTAAGCCTTTCAAGGCAACCTAGGACGAATGAATCAAGCTGGTACATTGGTTAATCTCCGTAAATGTTTGTCCGGGTTTTCGATGTCCGCGGTTTCCGCCGCCTCACGTGCGATGCGCTCATGCTCCCGAAGCTCTCGCGCCTCCGCTACGCCTCGCGCTTTCACGGTTTCGTAACGCTCGTTACAGATTACTTCGACGCTACAGCCGCGCCCCAGCGCTTCCCGCCAGACAGTGAAGCTTCTTATACGTTGCGCCGCGGCCTTCGCGGATTCCCATGCGGCCTTTGCTTGACCTGCCGCACGGCGTAGTTTGGTGTCCTCACCTTCAATTTCCTTCTCCAAGGCCAGCCGCCGCGCGGGGGCCTGCACGTCCACGAGCTGCGCGTACTCTCGCGCCGTGGCGTCACAAGCCGTCTTCGCGTCGCTCAGCCCAGCCGCCAAAGTCTCGTCACCGGGCGCTTGCTGGATCAGCTTGGCGTCGCCCGGAAGGTCATCGACGGACTTCCCTAGCTCGTTGAGAAGTCCCTCTAGCTCATCATCTTCGACCTTGCTCAGCTTCTCGCGGGTGAGCAATTCGACGTAGCGCGTCGCCGCGGCCTTCCTGCGTTCATCGACGCGCGCTTTCAGTCGTTCAACCGTGTCCATCATGTTCACTCCATTGTTTTTCGCTCAGGGTTGCCATCGTGATTTACTCCGTAGGTCGGTCCCGCGTCCGGCACGTCGCCGGGCGCGATCGTTCACGCCACACTCGCCGCCTTCTCGCGTTCCCATCTTGCCGCTCTCTCCGCGGCGGTCTCGCCGTTCTCGTCGCGTTCCACCCGCGACGCCCACCAGTCATTTTCCGCCACTTGCTCCATGACCACGATGGCCTTACGTTCAAACTGGTCCAAATCGTCCGGGGGGTCGCCAGAAGGTAGGGGGGAAACATCGTCACGACCGTCACACGCGCTGGAATCCGCGTTTTCGTGGTCAAAATCAAGGGTTTCGGTGTGACGGTCGCCTGTGACGGTTGCGGGTGTATCGTCACACTTCGTCACAGCTTCGGCAGCGGAAACGCCGTTTTCCGGGTCGCCAGCCGCTTCGGTGTGACGGTGTGACGGTTGTGACGGTACTTCCCGGCACTTCTCTAGGTGCCATAGGCGCCGCCCAGTGCCGGCCTCACGGTCGCCCGTTTGTACTAGAATTCCGGCGACTTGCAGAGCCGGGATTAGCCGCCTCAGCCGTCCAGCTAGGGCCCGGGCGTTTTTAGGCCAGCCGAAGCCCGGACGTTCAGACGTGATACGGGCCAGCAGTTCGGCAGCCGTACCCGACCACCGAGAGACGGCGGAAAACATCGTCACGATCGTCACGCCTACCGGATCGCCTTCGAGCACGTCGCCGGCAATCCGCCCGCGCTGGGCCAGGTACAACGCCAGGGCGTCCGTCCCAAGCTCGGCGTCAAGTGCCATGAGTACCCGGCCAAAATCGGCCATCCGGCACGGCGCGTGGCCGACGCTGGGCAGCCGAGCGAGCACCGCGGCCAAGAGGTCCAACAGCGCTCCGAGTAGTCGCGGGCGCAGTGCGGCATAGGCCGCGTCCAGGTCGCTTTCGGTCCGCCGCTGGTTATCGTCGATGGGTTCAAGGTCCACCAGTAAGAGGCGGTCGCCGAGATCACCACGCAACGCTCCGGCGTCGATGGACGTGAGCACGACCACCCTCTTGAAGCTCACAACCGAAAGCTCACCGTCGGTGTACAATCGGCGGCGTACCCACCCGTCGCCGGTGCAAGCGCGGCATAAGGCGTCCGACCACCAGCCGGTGACGTAGCTCACGTTATCCACCACCACGCCCCAGCTTCCGGCAGCCGCCAGCGCCCATGCTTCGGGTTCGCGTGGTTGCGACCGCAACAGCGCGGGCGACGGGTCAAACAAGCTGACCAGCATCCGGGCCATCGTTGTTTTGCCGTCGCCCTGTTGGCCGCCGAGCATCAGCACCGGATGGGGAATGTTCGGCAGCAGCGCCGCCGTAAGCCAGCTTACAACGAGCGGCCACGAATTGTCGGTCACGTTCAACAGCCCGCGCAGTTCGGCAAGGTCGCCGCCGCGCTCCGGCTCGGGCAGCGTGCCGGTGAGGGCCGTTCGCTTAAACAGTACAGGCGATTTGTCCACAAGCTCCCATCCGCCGGAGCGAATCACCACCGCGCGGCCATCGGCGCCGCCCAGGTCAAGCACGATTCCGCCGGCGTGCTCGGCTAGCCGCAAGTAAACAGGTTCCGGCGTTTGCTCATACGCTTCACCTTGCAAAGCTGTCAGCGCATCGGCCAGCGCGGAGGCGTTCGGTGTGGTGCCGTGTCGGCGCCGGTATTCGCGGGCCAGAGCGGACCGCAGGGCGTCGCGCGAGCCACGGAACATGAGCGCCACGTTTGGGCCGTCGTGTGGCACGGCAAAGGGTTCGTCGCCCTCAGCCCGTCCAATGCGGTATAGCTCGAGCGCTAACCGCACCAGCTTTTCGGCTTGTGAAACTTGCTCGGCCTTCTTGTCTTTCGATTGCTCCGGCTCCGGGTTTGCGGGTTCGCTTTCAGCGGGCCGCTCGGGCGCTCCGAGGATGTTGCACATGGCGTTGTAGATGGCGTCCAGTCGCGCCCGCACTTCGTCGGCGTCGCCGATGAGCAACTCCGCGACACTGTTCCCGGCCAAGTCCGGCGCTCCGGCGGGTGAAATGGTTCGCAGGTCGCCGGCGTAGTTCAGCGCCTTTAGTGAGCGCGCACAGCTTATGGCGAACTTCATCGACGCGTCGCCGTTTTCCCGAATGATCCCGATTTCCGGGAAATCCACGATGTCGCGCCAATCGGTCGATTCGCCGTCGGCGCGGAAGGCTCGCAGTCCCAAAGCGCCCAGACGCGTTGCCACAGCCTCGTCGTTTACGATATACAGCCGGGTGCCGTTCACCGGGGGCTTGATTCGTGGGGCTAGGTCTGGTATGCTCTGCATAGACGATCTTCCCTTTGCCCCGATCGGTGCAAGCCGCGGGGCATTTTCATTATGCAATTCCCGCACGATCCAGGATGGCCGCCGCCTTGGCCTGGTCCCGTTGGCGTTGGGCCGGGGAACGGACGCTCGGGGCCGGTAGCGTGGGTATGTCACTGTCGCTCAAGTCCTGCGCGAAGCGGGCGACGGCCTCGCGGGATGTATAGCGCGAGCCTCCGATCAAAACCGAGTCCAGCCTGCGCCCGCGTGAGCCGTGGAGAACCCACCTATAGACAGTCACGACGTTAAGTTTTTTACCGAGGCGGCTCGACGGAATCAGCCGCGGGACCTCACCGATGGGAATCAGCTGTTCAATTTCCAGATCAATCGGCATTGCATACTCCTACTGGTGTTCAACTACACCATTAGGAGCATACCCCGCGCTGCGTGGTTTAACTATGGCAGTGCTCTGGCAGTCTTATGCCAAGAGGCGGAAGCCTGCGCCGGACTTGGATTCGATCATCTGTCGGATCGGGTCAGGTAAGCCCTTCACAATGCGGCCTACGCGATTGCTGGCGTCTATATTCTTTCCCGGCACCCATCCGCCAGCAGCACCTACAAGAGCGTTCAACACGATGGCCTGATTGTGCGTCAAGGGATACGCAACGCCGTTCGCAGTGCAAACGTCATTGTCAATATCCACTGCAATCGAACTTTGCCAGCCGCCGCCTGTGCCGGTTTGCTCCGGGCTTGTAGCTCGCTTCCATTCGTGTCGCATACGTGCCAAGAGGGCGTTGGCGTCCGCCTGGATCGTCAACTCATTCCAGTTGTCGGGGATAGCCTTGCATACCGCCACACATGCGGTCCTATGCCAGTTGCTTACACGCGGATCATCGAAGGGAAACACCTGGAGCGCGTCGCATCCCTTTGGCCTGCCTGTCGCGTGCAAGATGATGTCCACAAACTGGGCCGCAACGCGGAGTGCGGAATCATCGCCTGCTGGGCCGAACGTCGCGCCGTGTTCCGCCGGGGACCAGTGCTCCCATACATCGCGCTGCTGCGATTCCAGGTCCGCAATCGACCGGGGGCAAGTAGGGGCCGCCGCCTCCATCGCCACCTGTCGCATGATGAAGTCAACGCAACTTCCGCCGCCGGTCCGGCTCATTTTGGCAATGGCTACGGCATACTGGAACGCCTCAAACGTCTGGGCGCAGAACTTCAGGATGGGATCAGTCGGTCCCGATCCATTCTGCGGTTCGCCGCCTGGGCGCGTGGCTTGCGCGCGCAGCTCGCCCCATGAAAGTGAGACAGTCGGGGCCGTGGTCTGCCGTGCCCGACGTTTCGTGCTCAGTGTTTTCGTTGGCATGGTCGCCATCCTTTCGTGGGCCGGACCCCCAGCGCTGGGGAAGGATGGCCGAACCCAGCGCCAGGGGACCGCACGTCCGCCCGTCGGCGGACTACCCTCTGTCATTCTACCTTGCGTCTCGCGTCGTTCAACCGATCTTCCGTGCAATGTCTTGGGCCTTGGTTAAGTCGGCCTCAGCGTAGAGCGTCGTAACCTGCACACCCTTATGTCCCAACGCCGCCCGGATCACTTCCAAGCTGAAACCCATCCGCCGGGCTTCGGTCGCATAGGCATGGCGGAGCCGGTGCGTTCCCCACCGATGATCGGCACGCCATGCCTTGGCGTCCGCCTCACTCAAAGTATCCGGGGGCGGGAAGGCATGGTCGCAGGCGTAGTGAATCGCTCGCCTATACGAGGCGACGGTATACCGTTCATGGGGTACTCGCTCGGGGAATCTCACCCGATTCGTCCCCGGTGCGTTGCCGTGGCCGGCGGGGATCTTACGCGCCGCCGTTCGGGCCGCTCGGACCAGTTCCATCGACCGCCGGGGGCTGAAAACGTGGGCCGTGGCGTCCCCCAGCAGCCACGGGCGCAGGATGCTTTGTCCCTGAGGACCGATGGCGATCTGGCGGGGATAGTCCAGGTGGGCGCTCTTGTGCCGTTCGGGGGTGTACAGCCAGGTCTCTCCGCTCATATCCAGGTCCGCCCCACGGAGTAGGACCAACTCGCCGGCGCGCATACCCGTCGCCCGTTGCAGCCGTGCCATCGCCGCGACCATCGGCGGGGCGTGCCTCAAAGTGGCTTCCAGGATGTCATCGGGAAGGGCTTTCACCTTGGCGGTCTCCCTTCCGCCGCGGCCCTTGCGAAGTTCGGATACCTTGTCGATGGCATCGACCACCGAGGCCGGGATATGCTCATTCTCAGCCAGCCAGCGGAACAGGCGTTTGAGCCTTCCGATCTGGTGATTGATATGCCCACGGGCGTGCCCGCGGTCGATGAGCACTTGCCGGACCGCCTTGACCGCCAGCGGTCCGAACGATGCAACCGGCTGAGGGCCGAACAGGTCGCGGACAATGGCGACCAGCATCTTGAACTTGTGGAGTTCGCTGCCATCGTGGGCGTAGTACGCCTGCAAGTGTTCCCACGCCAGGGCCAGGGCTTCCACCACCGTCAGGTCCGCCGGGCCGGGGGCGTCCAGTTTCCGGCCACTGGCCAGCCATCGGGATACCAAGGCGTCGTACTTCGCCCGGCTTTCCGGGGTGTCGTATCGGCCAAGGTAGATCACCTTACCGCCCAGCCGGACATAGCTTTGTCCGGTGGGCCGATGAAAACAGTAGGTAGGGGTTCGGAGCTTCGTTTTCGGGGTCATAAATGCGGTCCTCCAAGCCTAAGTGCGTAGTCTACGCACTTGTCAGGGCTTTCGAGCCGCACTCTCGCACGCGGAGAGGTACGCTAAGTCAAGCGTTCGGCGTGGTTTACGTCACTAGCGGCGGTCGGAATCGAACCGACGACCCTGGGTTTATGAATCCCATGCTCTAACCATCTGAGCTACGCCGCTAACGAGGGTCCGTTTATACCGCTTCATCTCCTGTTTGTGAAGACCACTCGCCGCGGGTCAACCCACTTCCCAACGGCTGGCGAGGGATGACGCTACCATGGACGCACTCTATGACGGTATCTTTCGGTTCACCGTCTCGAGCACTTCCTGCTCCAGCGCCAGCGCTTTCCGTTCGATTTCCCCTCCTTGGGCGAGGATATCTCGCCCAAAGGTCTTGTCCTCCAGCCCCGGACAGTTGATCTTCACGTTCAAGAAGGCCCCCATGACGGCCGTCCGGGCGCACAGGGCGGCGACGCCGGCGTCCGACACCGAACTCGGGTTGCCGACCTCCGCCATCGCTTTCATCACTTCCATCGCCGCCAACGCGGTCTGCATCACCCGGAACGGCACCTCGATGGCCCGCCGGGTCGCTTCCTGAATCGCCTGCTGCCGCTCCGCCTTCTCCGCCGCCGTGCCCTTGGGCAGACCGAACGCCTCCATCAGATGGTTGAAGGCCTGGGTGTCCTCATCCACCAACTTTAGCAGCGCGTTATAATAGTTCTTGCCTTTCTCGGCCCAGTCGGAAAAGTCCTCCCAGCGCTCCTCCCAACCTTGCTTGTGCGCGGACAGGTTGGCCACCATCGTGGCCAAGGCAACCCCCAGCGCCCCCACGGAAGCGGAAACCGATCCGCCGCCCGGGGCGGGCGATTCCGACGCGGTCTCCTCCACGAAGTCCGCCAATGACAAGTCCACCAGCCGCTGTACCGGCGGGCCCTTCGCGGCGATGGCGTATTCGATGATCTTCTCTTCCGGCTTGAACGGGTACAGGTCGTTCAGTCCCAGGGACTTCACCGCGATCTTGATGAGCTCCTTGTCCGAGACCCCGGTGGAACGTTTCTGCTTCTTAAGGAAGTAGCGCCCGGCGTCGAGCATGGCCCGCAACGGAATCAACCCGACCAGTTCCGAGCCGGTCACGCGGACCCCGCGCTCAGCCGCTTTTTGGCACACCTCGTCAAACGCCACGTGTACCGGCGTCACGCTGAGGTTGGTCAGGTTGATCGAAATCTGGGCGATGCCGTACTCTTTGATGTACCACCCGATGGCCTTCACGCATTTGAGCGAGCCGGGAATCATGACCGGATCGCCGTTCTCGTCCGCCACGATTCTTCCGGTCAAGGGGTGGCCTTCGCGCTTCGGTCGGCCCTTCTCGCGCACGTCGTAGGCGATGGCGTTCGCCCGCCGCGTGGACGTGGTATTCAGGTTGACGTTGTAAGCCACCAAAAAGTCCCGCGCCCCCACCGCGGTCGCGCCGGACTTGGCGTTGAACTCGGCGGGACCGAAGTCCGGCTTCCATTCCGGCTTTCTCAGCTTGTCCTTCAAACCCTCGTATTCCCCCGAGCGGACGTAGGCCAGGTTCCGGCGCTCCTCGGTGAACGCGGCGCGCTCATAGCAATAGACCGTGATGCCCAACTCCTCACCCAGCCTCTGGGCCAGTTGGCGAGCATAGACCACCGTTTCCTCCATGGTAATGTCCGCCACCGGCACCAACGGGCAGACATCAGTGGCCCCGAAACGCGGGTGCTCTCCTCTGTGTTGGCGCATGTCAATCAGTTCGGAAGCTTTCCGGACCGCTCGGACCGCCGCTTCGAGCACTTCCTTCGGCGGGCCGACGAAGGTGACCACCGTGCGGTTGGTGGCCTTTCCCGGATCGACGTCGAGCAGCTTAACCCCTTCGACGGTCTCGATTTGAGCGGTGATCTGCTGGATGACGGACAGGTCGTTCCCTTCGCTGAAATTGGGAACACATTCGATGAGCTGGTGGTCCATGCGTTCGGCTTCCTCAGGGTCCGGGGGTCCGCGCCCTCACCCGTTTCCGCCGCCGACCGTCCCAGGCGGGCGGCTCATCGCCTGACACCTCACGTCCCAGAGGGCGAGGCACGCCTAACAGCCTATTCGAGTCCCCCACCTTTGAAAAGGCAGACCGCCTCTCGATCCTTCGTACCGGGGTGTACCACTCGATTCGGGTGGCACCCATATGAAGTGAGGCTCTCATCCCAAAACCGTGAATGAGCAGAGCATCCATGAGAATGGACATCACGCGGCCTTTCGAGGATCGAGTGCTTTGTGCACCGGTACTTGGGACCCCCAAACACACCCGTCAATTACCCGTGCCTATACAAGAGACCGCTTTCTCCGTTACCTCTGTTTCCTCCTGTTCCCGTTCCGCATGCTCAATTCTCTTTGCGGCTCACGTCATCGAGATGGGCTTTGGCGGCGACGAGTTTCTCACCGACCTCCCGGCCGCAACGCACGGGGTCGAGGGCAATGGCCCGTTCGTACATGGCCACCGCTTTCTGATATCGTTCCTCGCTGACGTACCGGTCGCCCCGCATCATGAATACGGCTCCGCGCTTCGGGTCGTGTTGTTCGACGAGGCGCAGCTTGGCTTCAGACTCGTCCCAGCGCCGTTGCGCACTGAGGATTTCCGCCATGTGCATGTAGACGTCCGCCGAGGGATGATGCTCCGCGAAACGCTCCAGCGCGGCCAGAGCGGCGTCGGGGCGGCCGAGGCGCTGTTGGCAATCAGCCACCGCCTGAGCGGCGGTGCCGGGGTGGACGAACTCGGCGAGGACGGCCGGCCGGGTCGGGTCGGACTTGAACCACACGTCCCACGACTGCCACACGCCCACCCCGGCGGCGAGGACTATGACGGCCAAGAGCAGAGTGCGTCCTTTACCCCTCGGTCGGGCGCCGGTATTCTCGATCGGCATCTCGTCGTCGGGCATCACGTTTCCCCACCAGCCAATTATGCGGAAGCGATTGTCGAATGTCCATTTTGCGTCGATAATCACGCGGAAAAATGGAAAATGGAAAATGGAAAATAGAGAAAGGAGACTCGGGCGAGAGAACTGCACCTTGCGGATTCAGCCGGCGGTGGATCCTTGGGGCGGTGGCGTTGCTGGCGATCATCGTGGCGGGGATGGGGGTCGGGCTGTGGCGTATCTGGGGAGGCCGAGGCTGGGGAGCGAGTACGAGCTCGCTAGTGGGAGCCGCTAAAGGCTTCAACGTCCTGCTCATCACCTTGGATACGACGCGGGCCGACTGCCTGAGCTGTTACGGGCATCCCGTGGTGCGGACCCCGCACATGGACGCCCTAGCCAAGGAAGGGGTTCGGTTCACCCAGTGCACCACGGCGGCCCCGATCACCTTGCCGTCGCATTCGAGCATCATGACGGCGACCTACCCCTTCGTGCACCGGGCCCGGAACAACGGGCGCTATCTGGCCGACGAGGGCAACGTCACCCTGGCGGAAATGCTGCGGCCGGCTGGCTATGCCACGGGGGCCGAGGTGGGGGCGTACGTGCTCGCGGCGATCTGGGGCCTCAACCAGGGGTTCGACAGCTACCGGAGCGAAAAGATGGGAGGGGGCGAACGGCGGGAGCCGGAGCGTCCGGCGGAAGAGCAGAGCGTGCCCGCCGACGACGTGTGCGACCGGGCGCTGGAGTGGCTGGGACAACACGGTTCGCAGCGGTTCTTCTTGTGGGTCCACTTCTTCGATCCGCACATGCCGTGGACGCCGCCGGAGCGTTTTGCGCGGCAGTACACGGACCCCAAACTGGGTGGTTACTACGGCGAAATCGCTTTCGTGGACGAGCAGGTGGGGCGGCTGCTCGGCGAACTGGGACGCATGGGCTTGGCGGAGCGCACCCTGGTGGTGCTGACCGCCGACCACGGCGAAGGGCTTAACCAGCATCGGGAGTTGACCCACACCTATTTCGTCTACGACAGCACGATGCGCGTGCCGCTGATGATGCGCTGTCCGGGGCGGATCCCGGCAGACCGAGTTGTCGAGGCGCAGGTGCGGACGGCCGATATCGCGCCGACGGTGCTGGCGCTGCTGGGATTGCCGGCCAAAGCGGACGCCCAAGGTGCCAGCCTGTTGCCGCTGGTGGAGGACCGGACCAAGGACCCGGAACTGGGGGCCTATGGCGAATCCGTTTCCGCCCACGAAGCGTTCGGGTACGCCCGGTTGTGGACCTACCGGGCCGGCGGCTGGAAGTACATCCATGCCCCGACACCGGAGCTTTACGATCTCGGCGGCGACCCCGGCGAAGAGAACAACCTCGCCGACCGCTATCCGCAGCGGGTGAAGGCGCTGCGCGAGCGGCTGGAGGCGGTGATCGCCGCCGGGCTGGCTTTGGGCGCACGGGCGGATCGGGCTGAGCAACTCGATGCGGCGGCGGTGAGCAAGCTGGCGGCGTTGGGCTACGCGGGCGGATACGTGCCGGCTGAGTCGAGAGACGAGCTGGAGTTGTTTCACGAGTCCGCCGGGCCCGATCCCAAGGAGCACACCGACCAGTACGCCCAATACATGGAAGCCCGGGCCTGGGCGGGGGCGCAGCAGCCGGAGAAAGCGGCGGCGTTGCTGAAGCGACTGGCTGCCGCGGAGCCGGACGCTCCCGAGTTCCACGCCTTGTTGGCCGAGCAACTGCGTCTCCTGGGCCAATGGCAGGACGCGGCGGCGGAGTACGCCGTCCTGCTCGAGCTCCAGCCGGACAGCGGGCTGGCCCATTACCAGATGGGCAAAGTGCTGGGGGAGCTGGGTCGCTCGGAGGAGAGCGTCCGGTATTTGCGGAGGGCGGTGGAGGTGATGCCGGAGTTCCCCGACGCGCACGCCTATCTGGCGTTGGGCCTCCTGCAGAGCGGGCGACGGGATGAGGCCGAGGGGCATTTCCGCCGGGCGTTGGAACTGGATCCGGGCAACGAGAATGCCTGCCTGGAGCGGAGCGGGCTGTTGCAGCGCGCCGGGCGTTCGGTGGAAGCGCTGGAAGTGCTCCGCGAGGGGCTGCGTCACCGCCCGGCGAGCGTGGGGATCGCCAACAACCTGGCGTGGTTTCTGGCGACGGCCGCGGACGCCGGCTTGCGCGACGGGGCGGAAGCGGTCCGGCTGGCGGAGGAGGTGCGGGGGCGGATGGGGCGAGAGGATGCCGGCGTGCTGGACACGTTGGCGGCGGCGTATGCGGCCGCGGGCCGGTTTGACGAGGCGGTGCAGACCGCGCAGCGCGGCTTGGAATTGGCCCGGTCCGCCGGTGACGCCCCGCTGGCCGAGCAAATCGCGGCGCGACTGACGTCGTATGAGTCGGGCAAAGCCTACGGAGAGGAATCTGGAACCGCTAATGAACGCAGATGAACGCAGGTTTGACGATCTCTCTGCTCCATCTTATCTGCGTTGATCAGCGTTCATCTGCGGTTTCACCTCAGCTTGGGTTGCGGGCGAAGCCCGCGCGGTCGTCTCTGTGGCGAATAATCCGGGAGAGTCATTCTTCATGCTCAATTCCCTTTGTGGTTCAGGTCGTCCAGGCGGGCCCTGGCGGCGACGAGTTTGTCACGGACCTCGAGTCCGAGGCGAATCCCGTCGATCTCGATGGCTTTCTCGTATTGCCGGACGGCCTCGGCGTAGCGCTCGGCCGCGAACAGGCGGTCGCCGCGGAGTTCGGGGACCGAGCCACGGCGGGGATCGAGGACTTCCGCCGCCTGGAGGGATTCCTCCATCCGGTCGTACTGTCGAAGGGCGAAGTGATCCTTGGCCAGGTGCATCAGGATGTCGGCGGAAGGATAGTGCTCGGCGTACGCTTGGAGCACGCCGCACGCTTCCTGAAGCCGATCCGTTTTTTCGTAGAGCTGCGCCAAGAGGAGGACGGGATAAGCGTATCCTTCACACTTGGCCGCCACCTGCTGCGCCAGAGCCAGGGCTTCATCGTATCGGCCGCTGGTGGCTAATTCGTTGACCTGTTGGGTCTGGTTGATGAACTCGATTTGGTCCTTGGGGTCGGGCCAGGAGCGGGCCGTGGTGATCGCGGTCGTTCCGGCGTAGCCCAGCGACCGCAAGCGGGCCTCCTCCTCGGGGCTCATGACCTTAGCGCCACCGCGGTCGCTGCCGGTCTGTCGCCAGCGCTGGAGCAGATCGGCGAGTTGTTCCTTCAGGGAGGTCAGCCGGGCGAGTCCCGCGTCGTAGCGGTTCCGCGTCTCTTTGGGGTCCTTGCGCAGATCGTAGTACTCCGCCGTGGGAGCCAGGATATACTTGTCGGTGTGCCGCCGCAGCCCCACCAGTTCGCTGCAGCCCAACTGTTCACGGGGGTGATACGATTCGATATAAATTGGACGCTCCGGGTCGGCGTGGGCCTGGAGCAGACTCTGGCCATCGCCCGCGGAGGGAGGGGGCATACCCAGAAGGTCGAGCGTAGTCGGCAAGACATCGACCAGTCCGACGACCCGGTCGTCCGCGCGGTAAGGGCGGTCGAACAGGGTCGGGCAGGAGAGCAGCAAAGCGGCCCGAATGGTCACCTCATAGATGAAAACGCCGTGGGTAATCTCCTGGTGCTCGTTGAGCGATTCACCGTGATCTGACGCCAGGACGATCAGGGTCCGGTCACCCAGGTCGAGTCGGTCGACCGTGTTTAGGAGGCGCTTGAGGTGCAGGTCGACGAAGGCGATTTCGGCGTCGTAGGCCGACTCGGCGCGGAACGCGCCGAGTTCCGCCAGCGGCGATGTGTAGGGATGGTGCGGGTCGTAGTAGTGGACCCAGGCGAAAAAAGGGTCCTTCGCTCCGCGGCGGGCGCGCTGCTCGAGCCAGTCGATGGCCGACGTCGTGACTGCGTCGGCGCGGCGTTCGTTGAGCATCGACTCCGGACCGCGGCGCCCCTGGTCCGAGACCGCGAAGTCGTACACGTCGAAGCCCTGGTCCAGCCCGAACCGCTTGTCCAGAACGAAAGCGCTCACGAAGGCGGCCGTGTCGTACCCGGTCTCCTTGAGGACCTCCGCCATCGTCCGGTGTTCCGCGGCGAGCCGGTATGAACCGTTGTCGCGGACCCCAAGACGAGGCGGATAGAGTCCGGTCATCATCGTGGCGTGCGAGGGGAGGGTGAGCGGGGCGCTGGCCACGGCGTCGTCAAAGCGGACACCATGTTCGAGCAGAGAGTCAATGGCCGGAGTCTTGATCTTCGTATACCCGTAGCAGCCCAGATGATCCGGGCGGGTGGTGTCCAGGGTGATCAGGAGCACGTTGTAGCCGGCGGCGGCGCCGGGGTGGACAAGTTCGGCGAGGACCGCCGGCCGGGTGGGGTCGTGCTTGAACCACACGTCCCACGACTGCCACACGCCCAGCCCGGCGGCGAGGACCATGACGGCAAGGAGCACCATCCGCCCCCTACTCTTGGGTGGGGCGGGTGCATTCGCGGTCGGCAGATTGTCGTTCGGCATCGCGTCTCCCCACCTAAGGAGGTAACATAGCCTAAGGGGGTGGCATGGCTTCACGCGATCTGCCGCAGGCGGATCGCGGGTAGCCATGTCTGGGACCGCCTTACATGCCTACCCTCCGCGGCTGTCGCCGCCGCGCGAAGGCATGGCACACCACCGCCAAGAACGCCGCACACAGCTAATCACCCAATTATGCAGATACGGTTGTCGAATGTCCATTTTGCGTCGATAATCCGCGTATCGTCAGGTATGGGACTTTGCCCACGAGGAGCAGCATGAAAACATCAGTGGAGAAGAATCCAGGCGAGGCGCGGGACGCGGTCCGGGAACGAGCGGAGCGCGGCTCCACGCCGTCTCGGTTGTCCTGGGATTGGTTGGTGTTCAACGCTACGGTGTTCGTGGCCAGCGGGTGCATCATGACCGTGGAGATTCTGTCCACGCGGCTGGTGGCCCGCTTCCTGGGGTCGTCGCTGTACACCTGGACCTCGGCGATCGGCGTGGTGCTGGCGGGCATTTCGCTGGGGAATTATCTGGGCGGGCGGCTGGCGGACCGCTTTCACCCGCGGCGGACCCTGTCGCTGTTGTTCATCGCGGCCTCGCTCTGCTGCCTGAGCATTCCCATGATGAACAACTGGATCGGGTGGTGGGAAGCCCTCAATGCCTTCTCCTGGCCGACGCGAATCTTCTTGCACTTTGCGCTGGCGTTTTTGCTGCCGGCCACCATGTTGGGCACGATGGCTCCGGTGGTGGCCAAGATGGCCCTCAGCATGGGGCAGGGCGCCGGGCGGACCATCGGCACCCTCTACGCCTGGGGGGCGATCGGCAGCATCGTCGGCACCTTCGTGGCGGGGTTCTTCCTGGTGGCCTGGATCGGGACCGAAGGCGCCGTCCTGCTGGTGGCGGGCGTGCTGGCCTTGATGGGGATCGCTTACGGTTACCGCTCCTGGGTGCCCTATGCGTGGACCGCCGCGTACGCAGGAGTGATGCTGTGCGCCTTAGGGTCGTGGTCGTCGACGCAGGCGGTGGCGGTGGCCTTCGGCCTCCGCGAGCGCGACACCGGCGACATCGTGTTTCAGCAGGACAGCAATTACCAGCGGGTCATGGTCCGCACGGCGGTGGGCAGCCCAAACGAGCGCCGCATGGTGCTGGACAAACTGGTGCACAGCCAGGCGAACCTGCGAGATCCGTTGGAGATGAAGTACCACTACGCGATGGTCTACGCCGAGGTGATGCGACGGTGGCACCCCGCCAACGCTCCGGTGACGGCGTTGGTCATCGGCGGCGGGGGCTATGTTTTCCCCCGCTACCTGGAGATCGCCTACCCCGGCAGCTACGTCGAGGTGGCGGAGATCGATCCGGTGGTGACGCAGGCGGCCTTCGAGGTCTTCGGTTTGCCGCGCGACACTTCGATTCGGCGCTACCATATGGATGCGCGCAATCGCGTGCAGGACCTGGTCCGCCGCAAGCGCGCCGGCGAGGCGGTGCCGGTTTTCGATTTCATCTTCGGCGATTCGTTCAGCGACTTCTCCGTGCCGTTTCATCTGACCACGTTGGAGTTCGACCTGCAGTTGAACGAGCTCCTGAGCGACGACGGCGTGTACATGCTGAACATGATCGACCTGTTGGATTCCGGGCGGTTCCTGGGGGCGGTGGTCAACACGTATCGTCGGGCCTTTCCGTGCGTGTACGTCTTCAGCGCCAGTGGCCTGACCGAGGAGCGCGACACCTTTATCGTGGTTTGCGCCAAGCGCTACCTGGACCTGTCGGATGTGGTCGCCACGATCCGGGCCAAGAACGTGTTCACCGGCGACCTGCTCACTCCCGAGCAACTGGCGCGACTGGCGGAGCGGAGCGGCGACGTGGTGCTGACCGACGACTACGCCCCCGTGGAAAACCTGCTGGCTCCGGTGGTGCGGCGTTTTAAGGCCTCGAAGGAGGAGGAGAAAACCCGGGCCGAGGAGTTCATCCGGCTGATCGACCAGGGGGCCTTCGAGCGGCTCATCGCCCGCTGCCGGGAAGTGCTCAAAGACGACCCCGACGCCGCCCGGGCTCACTTTTACCTGGGGGTGGCCCTGGCGAAGCAGGGCCGGCTCGACGAAGCGATCGCCGAATACCGGGCGGAGTTGCAGCGTGACCCGGGGCACGCCACCTCGTATGCCAACATCGGGTTGGCCGAAGCGCAGCGGGGCGATTTTGAGGCGGCGGTGGGTGCCTACCGCGCGGCGTTGAAGATCGATCCGCGTGACGCGACCGTGCGGTGCCATCTGGGTCGGGCGCTGTTGCGGCTGGGCAAGCCAGAGGAGGCGGCGAGCGAATACCGCGAGGCCATCCGCGTCCGACCCGGCTACGCCCGGGCCCATGATGACCTGGGAGTTCTGCTGCTGCAGAGAGGTGAGGCGGCGGCCGCCGTGACGGAGTTCCGGGAGGTGCTCAAGCTGGATTCGAACTATCCGGGAGTGCGTAATCAGCTCGGTCAAGCCCTGGCGGAGACGGGAGACCTGGCGGGGGCGGCGGAGTCGTTCGGACTGGCCGTCGAATCGGAGCCGTCCAACGCCGATTACCGGATGAATCTGGGCCTGGCCTTCCAGCGGCTCGGCCGAGCCACGGAGGCGGCCGCACAATACCAGGAAAGCCTGCGTCTTAAGGCTGAGAACCCGCCGGTGATGAATGCGCTGGCCTGGTTGCTGGCGACGAGTGCGGAGGATCGTGTCCGGGATGGTGCGGAGGCGGTGCGCTGGGCCGAACGCCTCTGCCAGATGGTCGGCCGGGACAACCCGGAGTTGTTGGACACCCTGGCGGCGGCGTACGCGGAAGTCGGACGCTATGATGAGGCGGTCCAAACCGCCCGGCGGGCCCTGGAGTTGGCGTCGGGCGGCCAACAGACCGAACTCGCCGACCAAATCCGTGCCCGACTCAAGCTCTACGAAGCCGGCCAACCTTATCGCGAATAGCTTGCCGCAGGGCTTCGGGGGGTATAGAAACCTGAGAGGGATGGTCCGGTCCAGTGCAGCCCGGGCGTACTCCGGCGGAGCCCGACCATGACCCCTGCGCTATTGGTTGGAGGATTAAAGCCCTCCTGGACGATATCCGTCTTGAGCAGGTGCGCTGGAGCAGAGCCGGCGTTCGCCGGTACGGGGGGATTTCGACGGGCGGCGCGCCGCTCGGCACAGGCCGTGGAAACCGGTTAAGGAGCAAGTCGATGAGAACATCGTTCTACCGGGGTGGGTTGCCCGTGGTGCTGCTGGGTGTCGCCGCCGGCTTGGCCCAGGCCGCACAACTGAGCATGCGTTTCGCCGACGGCAGCGACCAGGTGACCCTGGCGCCCACTGAGACGGCGATCATCGAGATCGTCTGGAGAATGAACGCCCGCACCAAAACCGCGCGCGACTTGGCGGGGCTGTCCAATCGCTTCAACGTGACCGGTCCGGCGAGCATCGTGGTCGTCTCCGTCTCCACGGCGCTGCCCGAATGGGACACGCTGGTGAGCTCGCCCGCGGGAACAGCCCTGAGCGACTTCTTTGCCGCCGTCAACACCGACACCAGCTTCATCACCGAGACGGACGTGGCCTTCGAGACCGTGATGCAGGAAATCGAAATCCGCAACGTGGACGGCACGGCCGGGACCGTGACGATTTCCTTTCACGTCGAAGAACCCAATCCCAATGCGTTTACCAGTGCCCCGGTTTTCTGGCTGCTGGTGGCGGCCAATCCGGGTCCGGTCCAATACGACATCGGCCAAGGCAGCCCCGGCTATGAAGCCGCCGACGGAACCAACGTCGCGGATCCCTTGGTGATTCACCTGGTCTCTGACGGCGGCGGCGGTCAGGGCGGCAACGGGAACGCCAACACGAACGTGAACGAGAATACCGCAGGGGGAAACGACAACACCACCGGCGGGGACAATGCCAATGAGAATACCGCTCCCAACCAAAACGACAACGTGAACTCCGGCAACGACAACGCTAACGCGGGTAACGAGAACGCCAACACCGGCGGGGACGAGAATGCCAATACCGGCAACGACAATGTCAACGCGGATAACGAGAACGCCAATACCGGCGGGGACGGCGGGGACTCGGTGAGCAACCACAATGACAACCGCCGTCCGGGAGGCGGGGGCGGAGGGACGCGCAGCAGCGGTCCGTGTGGGATTGGCATGCTGGGATTCATGCTGTCCAGCCTGGCCGGCCTGCTGCTCATGCGCATCCAACGCCGCCGCTAGCGTGGAATATGCGAAGTCCCCAGGGCACGAACCTGGAGAGCCGACGGGCAGAGGCGGCT
>JBGPAW010000002.1:0-29427 GCA_041480905.1 Phycisphaerae bacterium | reverse complement strand
TCATCCTCATGGCGCTGGGGGTTTACTTCGGAGCCTATCGTTTCCTGTTCGGCCTGAGGGCCAGCACCAATCTGGATCAACAATACCCCTGGGGCATCTGGATCGTGGCTGACGTGTCGTTCATCGCCTTGGCGGCCGGGGGTTTTACGACGGCGGCCATCGCCCACATCTTTCATCGCGAGCACTACCACGTTTTGGCCCGGCCGGCCCTGGTGGTGGCGCTGCTGGGCTACACCTTTGCCTGCGTCGCGTTGGCGGCCGATTTGGGGCGCTACTACAACATCTGGCATCCGGTGCTGCCCAGCATGTGGTCGGGGAACTCGGCGTTGTTCGAGGTGGGCATGTGCGTGATGTGCTACCTCATCGTGCTGTGGATCGAGTTCATCCCGGTGATCTGCGAACGTTTCATCGGCGACCTGCGCTACCCTCGACTCGACCCCATCTGCACGGCCGTGAATCGCGTGGTCGGCAAGACCATGTTCCTGTTCATCCTGCTGGGCGTGGGCATTTCCTGCCTGCACCAGTCGTCGCTGGGCCACGTGATGGTGCTGGCCCCTTCCAAGCTCCATCCTTTGTGGTGGACGAAGATCCTGGCGCTGCTCTTCTTGATCTCGGCGATCACCACCGGATTTCCCACGGTCATCTTCGCGTGTCTGTACGGTTCGTGGGCGCTACGGGTGAAAGCGCCCATGCGCGAGTTGAGCAGTCTGGCCAAATATGTTCCGTTCTTCCTGATGGTCTATCTGGCCATCAAGGCGGCCGACATGCTGATCCGCGGCACCTATGTGTATCTGGGCGAAGGATCACGGCAGAGCGTCGCGTTCCTCATTGAAATAGTCGTCGGCCTGATCATCCCTCTGGTCTTGTTTCTCTCGCGTCGCGTGCGTCATTCGCCGCCCTGGCTGGCGGTGGCCAGCCTGCTGGTCATGATCGGCGTGGCGTTGAACCGCGCGAACGTCTACTGGATCGGCTACCGACCGGCCTACACCGCCAAAGTGTATTTTCCCTCTCTTACCGAGTGGGGGCTGACCGTGGGTACGGTGGCCGGCTTGCTGTTTTTCTGGCGCGTCCTGGTGACGTACCTTCCGGTCATCACGCCGACGGACAAAGTGGAAACCGCATGAGCAGACCTACCGTCATTCGTCATCGACTCGAGTGCTCCATGATGCGTCCAGTTGGCTCAACCTGTTGTATCCTCTTTTGTTTCAGCGTTTCGGTTACGACGGCCCAAGAGCTACAGAGGAAAGACTTGCCGGCGGCCAGCCGGCCGGCCGCCACCACACAGCCCACCTCCCTGCCGGCCGAGGCCGGCGGCGCCGACTGCCGCCGGTGCCACGCCTGCGCCAAACCCACGCCGGAGAACCCGTGTCTGCCCGCCTGCACGCGGGACCGGACTCCGCAGCGCGAGGTCGCCCTGCTCGACCAGAAAGGTCCGGACGTCGTCATTCTGAACGAACTGGAGAAGGTCTACTTGCCCGTGCCCTTCGATCACAAAGGGCACGCCAAGATGGCGGAAATGACGCAAGGTTGTGTGACCTGTCACCATTATACGCCCGCCGGTCAACAGCACCCTGCGTGCAAGACCTGTCACGAGATTACGGTCGCGGGTACGGACATCCGCAAGCCCGGTCTCAAAGGCGCCTACCACCGTCAATGCCTGAATTGCCACCGGGAGTGGATCGACGAAACCGCCTGTGCGATCTGTCACATGCCCAAGACCGGACAGGCGAAAGACGGCACTGCCGAAGCCTTGCCGACGGAATATGATATCCTGGCCCACATGCACTCCCCCATCCCCGAACCGGACACGCGAGTCTATCGCGCCCAGGCCCAGCAGGGCGCCGGATCGCAGGTGGTCTTCGGCCATCGGGAACACGTGCACCGCTTCGGCCTGAACTGCGTGGACTGCCATCACGAGGAGAACTGCACGCGCTGCCACACGGAGGACCGAGAGGAGAAACCGCGTCCCACCCTCGCCGAGCACCACAAGCCGTGCATGCGGTGCCATAAAGTTGACATGGACGAGGCGGTCACCGAGATTGCTGGGCGATGCGAGCGCTGTCACTGGCGCGAGGGTCGACCGGAACCCAAACCGTTCGACCACGCCGCCACGGGCTGGCCGCTCAACCGCTACCATCGGGACCAACCCTGCCGGGCGTGCCACGTGCAGGTCCCCTTCGTCAAACTGGCGCGCGACTGCAACGTGTGTCACGGCAAGTGGGCCCCGGGCGCTTTCGACCACCAGGTCACCGGCCAGGCCCTGGACGAAACCCACGCCGAGGTCGCGTGCGCCGACTGCCACCGCGAACGGAAGTTCGACCGCCCGCCCAAGTGCGACGAGTGTCACTCCGAGAGCGAGGGCTTTGTGTTCCCCAACAAGCGGCCCGGACCAGTGACGAGTCCTAAGTGATCTCCGCGGGGGTTTGGCTCCTCGCGGGCTTAAATCCCGACCCACAAGTGTAGTTGGTCACGCTGTCTGCATCTTATCCGAACCGCGACCGTTAGGGAGCGGCGCGACCTGACACCCTGAGAATCCGCTCCCTTACGGTCGCGGTTCGGATCACAAACTTGCATTGATTCTGACCAACTACATTAGGTGGCCCGCGCCTGGCCTTGACAGGCTCAGTCCGACCGATAGAGTTCCCTCGGGTTGGCGAACCCGGCGCGGTTTGCCGAGCGGCTTGACTCCATCCGGGTAAAGTGGGACGTGCGCACCCTAGTCGGTGTCATCGTAGTGGCTGTATTCCTGGCGGGACCGCTGCGGACGGGTGCCGCGCAAGAGTCCAAGGCGACCTGCCTCACCTGCCATTCAGCAGTGAAGGAGCAGCTGGCGGCCTCGGTGCACCGCGTCTTGCGCTGCGGGGAATGTCATCGCGGGGAGGAATCCTACCCGGTTCCGCCGGAACAGGCCTCGAGCCTCGGGAGAGGGACCGGCGCAGCGGGACGGACCTTTGATCACGGGTCATCCTTCACCGGAAAGCCGGCGCGTAAAGACATCCCCATCCTGTGCGGCGAGTGTCACGCCGACGTGGAGCGGATGAACCCCTACGGTCTGCGCACGGACCAACTTGCGCAATACCGCACGAGCCGGCACGGCAAAGCCCTGTTCGGCTGCGGGGACGAACGGGTGGCCGTTTGCACGGACTGCCACGGTTCGCCCCACGGCGTGTTGGCCGCCGGAGATCCACGGAGCCAGATCCATCCCCTGAACGTGCCGGCCACCTGCGCCGCCTGCCACGAAAAGCCGTCCGTCATGGGAGCGTACGACCTGCCCACGGAGGTGGTTGACGAATATCGCCGTAGCGTCCACGGGCATCTGCTGCTCGAACAGAAGGACACCGGCGCCCCCACCTGCGCTACCTGCCACGGCAATCACTCCGCCGCGCCACCCGGCTTCGCTACGGTGGGGGCGGTGTGCGGGCGCTGTCACGAGCATGATGCGAAACACTTCGGCAGCAGCGTTCACGCCTCAGAGGCGGACTTCAGGGGTTGCGTGCAGTGTCACGGCGGGGGAGCGGGCCGGCATTTCCACCTGATCGAGCGAATCAGCAAGCCCACCGGCGTGATGATCCAGCGCTACGCCCATCTGCTTGCGTCCGAACCCAAGCCCACGCCGGAGCGAATCACCCAGGCCATCCATCCCGACCCGAAGGAGATCATCCAACGCGCCCTGCCGACCTGTACAGCCTGTCACGCCGAGGGCGAGAAAGACGAGAGCCTAGCAAAGCTGTTTACCCTGCTTGACGAGATCGCCGCGGCGGAGCGGAAATACGTCAAAACGGCGGCACGCCTCGATGCCGTCGGCCAGGGCGTGCTCCTGGTGGACAACCCGCGGTTCAAGTTCGAGGACGCCAAGACCCACCTGATTGCGCTAGCGCCCGTGCAGCATGCCCTGGACCCGGCTACGGTCCGCGGGAAAGTGGCTGAGTTGATGGCGGTGTGTGACCAGGTCAACGCGGAACTTGACGAACTGGAGCGCGGATTGCGCTGGCGCTATCAGTCGCTCCTTCCGCTGGGGTTCTTCGCCCTGGGGTTTTCGGTGTTGTGCTACGTGAAGTTCAAGCAGCTCAAGGCCCGGCACGTGCAACCGGCGGAGGCGGCCGGCGGGCGGGACCTGGCGTCCGTTCCCCCAGCAGAGCCGGGGCTGACGCGGCGCGGGGTGCTCGACGGGTTGATCGCGCTGGCCCTGGCCATCGCGGGAGCGGCGTTGGCCGTACCGGCCCTGCTCTACCTTTGGCCGGCGGCCCGGGGCGGCAAGTCGGCCAGCGTGGAAGTCAAAGGCGCCGCCGGTCTTCGCCCGGGCGAGAGCCTGCTGGTGCAGGTGGCCGGCAAAGCCGTGATCGTGGTGCGCGGTCCGGCGGGGTACCGGGCTTTTTCGGCGGTCTGCACCCATCTGGGGTGCCTGGTGAAGTGGGACGGACCGGGGCGGCAATTCAAGTGTCCGTGCCACGCGGCGGTGTTCGATGAGAACGGGCACGTGGTGTCCGGTCCGCCGCCGGCGCCCCTGCCGGAATACGTGGTGAAGGAGATCGGCGACCAGGTGTTGGTCTCCGCGGCATAGGAGCCTTCCCGCAAGGATGAACCGATGGGTCTCGCACGCGCCCTGAGGACCTTTGTCGACGCCCGGTTCGACACGGCGGCGGCCGGGGCCTTCCTCGATAAGCAGTTGCACAAGCGGCTGCCCCCGCACACCGGATGGCTGCACGTCTTCGGGAGCCTGTCGCTGCTGCTGTTTGTCAGCCAGACCATCACCGGGATCCTCCTGCTGATCTACTACCGCCCGACGCCGGAGGCGGCCTACGGGTCGATCAAGTACATCACCGCCGAGGTGAAGTTCGGTTGGCTCTATCGCCAGGTGCACGCCTGGGGCGCCACGTTGATGATCCTGGTGGTGCTGCTGCACATGGTCCGCACCTACTTCATGGGGGCCTACAAGAAGCCGCGCGAGCTGACCTGGGTGACCGGGGCGGTGCTCTTCATTCTGACGATCACGTTCGGTTTCACCGGGTACCTGCTGCCGTGGAACCAGGTTTCCTATTGGGCGACCACGGTGGGGACCGAGTCGGCCAACAAGGTGCCGCTGATCGGAGAGTGGTTGCGGTACTTCCTGCGCGGCGGCGACAACGTGACGGGTGAGACCCTGTCGCGTTTTTTCGTGGTCCACGTGATCATTCTCCCGTGGGTGGCTGTGGGGCTGCTAGTGGTTCATCTGGTGCTGATGCGCTGGAACAACCTGGCGACGCTGGAGCCGGTGGGCACGGAGCAGCCCATCCCGGCTGAGCGGGGCATCCCCTTTTTTCCCGTGCACGTGGCCAAGGAAGGTGTGGTGATCCCGCTGTTGTTCGTGGGACTGGTGGCGCTGGCCGTCGTGGCGCCGTGGGAGATCGGCGACCCGGCCGACCCGCTCTCCACGCCCGAACACATCAAGCCGGAGTGGTATTTCCTGCCGAGCTACCAGTTGCTTAAGTATTTTGAAGGCCCGTACGGAGCGGTGATCGGAGTGCTCGCCTGCGCGGTGCCGTTTGTCCTGCTGTTGTTCTGGCCCTTCCTCGATCGGGGGAAGGAGCGGCATCCCCGCAAACGTCCGTTCGCCGTGGGACTCGGGGCAGTGGCACTGCTGGCCGCCTTGTTCCTCGGGTTCCTCGGCCATGTTTCCGAGACCGATCGGACCTTCCTTGGGAAACGCTATCACATCGACCTGCTGGGCCGCCCCCACTTGATCGAAGGGACGTCCGCGGGCGGTGCGCATTCCGCGCCGTAGGCGACGCTGATGTACCGTCGCCCCTGGTGGGCGGCGGCGGCGCAAGCTGGTGTAGCGTCGCCCATGGTGGGCGGCGCCGAAAGCGGGGCGTGCACCGTGCGCCGGGGACAAGCTCCGACGCTACGTGAAGTCTCGCGCGCGGCAGAGCGTGATCCCTGAGTTACGCCGTTCACGGCGTAGCCCGCAGGGCGGTAGGCCGGCCGTTTGACGGCTGGTTTGCGGAGCACTCCCGTTTCCTCTCTCCGTCGCTGGGACTGGGCCGCCCCCGGCGCAGCCCAGTCCCAGCGACGGAGAAAACAGGATTCCGCCCGGTCGACCAGCTCCCCCCCAGGGGCCGGCCTGGAGCCCCTTGGCATCGAGGTGCTCCGGGGAAAACCCCGTGAACGGGGTTGCCCCTCAACACCGGCCTTGCCTCGCCCGGCACCACGCCTTATGCTGCCGGTACGTTGACCCCCAGCAGTCGCCAAAGCCTGTTCGGCGGGAGCAGTGTCGTTGTTAGGTGGCACAGCCTCAACACGTGCTGATCGGTGACATAGATGCCCCCCGACACGCCGGATTGGAAACGCCTTGAACTCATTGTCGCTGACATCCAACGGCAGCTCGCACCCAATGCTGACGTTCGCCACAATCAATGGGTTGACGGCCGATCCGGTCGCCGTCGCAAGCTCGACGTGACCGTTACGCAGATGATTGGCGCCTACACTGTTTTCGTCGTCTTAGACTGCAAACGGCGCAAGAGACCGGCCGAATTGAAAGACGTGGCGGCGTTCGCCGAGCAGGTTCACGACGTCAACGGCAATCTCGGCGTGATGATCTCAGGCTCTGGGTACGATGCCGGCGCCAGGGCGGTTGCCGCCAAATACAACATGATCCTTCAGACCTTCCGCGACGCTGGAACAAGCGATTGGCAACAACTCATCGGCGAAAAGGCGTGGTGCACAATAACCGGTGTTCAACTCAACCAGGTGAGCGTGTCGGCGTCGCTATCCGCAAGCGACAAGCCCACACCTATTCCTTTCGACACGACAATTCTCGATGACGAACACGCCGAGATTTCCAGCATCAAGCAGATGTTTTGGGATGCGTGGAAAGAATTGTCGCGACCCGTTGGTGATATTACAATCCATGCGGATTTTGGCGGTGAACCTTCGTTTGTCCGATACAATGAGGCGTTTGTCGAAATCACAGACTTTGATGCTACGGCTACACTCGTGGCGAAATTGTTCCCGGTAAACTTGCACTTCGCGGAAGGCAAGGTGCTGGAGAATATCGATGCGAGTGACCCAGCCTATCGCCAACTCGTCAGTGAAAGCTTTGAATGGCGGCGAGTCATGAGCGAACAGCCGAGCCAAGAGGTTAGCCCGGAAGAATACAAGAAGATGATGAGCGACTCGAGATTCGTGGTTGACCTGAAAAACGCAAAGAACTGGCTTCGTTTTGTTGTCACGCAAAGCAAAGCGAAGAGCGCAACCTAACACGACGACGCACCCGATCCGCCTCGCCGTTGCGCTCTTCCGACAGCACTTGCCTCGGCGGCGGTCTCCGGCATGCACCCCGTAGGTGGGGTCCTGCCCTTGGCTTGAGGCGCGGATAATCTCGGTCAGTGGGAAGACACAATGGCTCTCGACGACACGCTCTTTGTGACATGGAAGGACGACGGACGCGAGCACCTCGCGTTCGACCGGTTGCTGGAGAGGCATGTAGCCGTGCGAGTCGCCGTCGCAAATGCGGTTCACGGCGGGCATGACCTTGAACCGGAGATTGGGCCGTTCGTTGCCCTCGAGACGTTTTCATACGCCTTCAACATCTACAAGGCGATAGGCATGGTCCTTCGGGAGCTCTACCACGAAGCAGCTTCCGCGATGGTTCGCCAGCTCTGGGAGGTTTCGCTGAACCTCCACTGGATTGAGTGTGACCCAGATCGCCGTGTGCAGGATTTCTGCAACTTCACGACCATGGAGATGCGCAAGACCTTGGTCCGCGCTATTGAGAGGAACGCAGGACGGCCGGACGACAATCAGCCCTCAGTCGATGCGGCAATTCTGGAGGACTTCGACCGTGCGACGGCAAGGTTCCAGTCGAGATTTGAGTATCGCGATAGAGCCGGGCATAAGCGGCGGCACGACAACTTCGCAACCTCATCGATCCAGGCTCGCTCCGCTGAACTCGGTGATCCCTGGGAATCAGAGTACCGCCTGGTCTACGGGGTGACATCCATGCACGCGCATGGCGCGCCCGGAGCCGTGCTTCAACAGATGTTCCACGCGCAGTCTGCCTCGCGAAAGGCGAAAGAAAGAGATGCCTCAGCGCTTGTGGCGCTTGTGTCCATGAAGCTTCTGGTCCGCGATCTTCACCTCCTTGTTCGCCAGGGTGTCATTCCCGACTCTGCGACAGTGGACTCGGCGTTCGACGAACTTGGTAGCTGGTGGCTGGAGGACGGGACCCCCACTTGTTAGCAGCCCGTGGTTAATGTGGACCGCAGCGGCGTGGCACGGGCATCTTGCCCGTGAGAACACAGGCTGGAAGCCTGTGCCACGACTTCTGCCACGGGCCGTCAGCCGGGCACCAACCATGCACGATCGACGGACGCACGACGACGTCGCCCGACTCCTCCCGGCACGCGGCTCCGCGGGAGCAGTCCCGAGGGTCGTGGTGAACGCAGGCTCATGTAGCGTCGCCTCTTGTGGGCGGCGCACCTGACGCACCCGTACCTGGCGCCGAGGACAATCCCCGACGGTCCAGAGCAATCGGGCGTCGCCGTCCGTTTGGTGAAGAATAGAGGTTAGCACGGAATCCTGACGCCGGATCTCGATGTCGTCAGGCTCACCGCGTTCATCCGCTTTCCCGCCCGCATTCACACCCAGGCCGAGCGCGATTAGAATTCCTCTCTCCAGGAGCAGGACGACGAAGTGAGCTGAGGTCCTCAATGACCGGAAAGCAAAACAAGCCAAGGGACGAAGCGGCAGCAGAGACCTCGGATAAAGCGAACCCGGTGGAAGCCGCCATGCCGACCCCAGCTACCGCCCAACCCTCCGGCCACAAGCCCCGTTACACGCCGCTGTGGAACAACCTGATCACCATGGCGGGCGTCTTTCTGGCGGTCATCGGACTGCTGGGGCTGCTCACCTTCGGGTTGTTCAACCTCGTCGTTCCCGCCGCCAATCCCTACGTGGACATCGTCGGCTATCTGGTGATCCCGGGCATTCTGGTCTTGGGGTTGATCGTGATGCCGTTGGGGATTCTGCTCAAGAGCTGGCGACTGCACCGACGCGACCCGTCCCAGCGACTGGCCCTGCGGCTCCTGCGGATTGACCTCAGCGATCCCCTCCAGCGCCGGGCCGCCAAGATCGTCGTGGGCGGGACCTTCATCCTGCTCCCGGTCGTGGGCGTCAGCAGCTACCACGGCTACCACTACACCGATTCCGCCGGGTTCTGCGCCAAGCCCTGCCATGCGGTGATGGACCCGCAGGCCACGACCTACGAGCACTCGGCCCACGCCCGGGTGCGCTGTGCCGAGTGTCACATCGGGGCGGGAGCGAGCTGGTTCGTGAAGTCCAAGCTTTCCGGCACGCGGCAGGTCATTGCTACCTGGCGCAACACCTACCCCCGGCCCATCCCGCCGGCGATCACCGAACTGAGACCCGCGCGGGAGACCTGCGAAGAGTGTCATTGGCCCAAGAAGTTCTTCGGCGCCCAACTGAAAGAGATCGTCCGTTTCGCGGCGGACGAGAAGAACACCCGCCGGGAAATCAACATGCTGCTTAAGACCGGCGGCGGGGACGAGGCCACCGGACGAGCCGAGGGCATTCACCTGCACATGGCCTTGGCCGCCCGTATCGAATACATCGCCACCGACGACAAACTCCAGGAGATTCCCTGGGTCAAGATGACCGACAAAGCCGGGAACGAGTTAATCTATCGTTCCGACGGAAAACCCAGCTCGGACCCCAGACCCGAAGGACAGGTCCGGCACCTGGACTGCATGGACTGTCACAATCGGCCGGCCCACAAGTTCCTCTCCCCCTCCGAGGCGGTTGATCTCTTTCTGGACGTGGGGCAGATCGACACCACCCTGCCGTTTGTCAAACGTGAGGCGGTGGCGGCCCTGGTCCGCCCCTATCCCGACGTGGACACTGCGAACGCCCAGATCGGCGTCGCACTCACCGCTTTCTATCGAGAGAATTACGCCGAAATCTGGAAGGCCCGAAGAGCCTCGGTCAACTCGGCCATCGACGGGGTGAGAGAGCTTTATGCCCGCAATTTCTTCCCGACCATGAACGTTGATTGGCGGACCTATCCCGACAATATCGGGCACAAGATTTCCCCGGGCTGTTTCCGCTGCCACGAAGGACGCCACGTCAACCAGCACGGCCAGGTGCTCAGTCACAACTGCGCCATCTGTCATTCGTTCCTCAATCCGGTCGCCGGCGAAGATAGAAACGACTTCTTCCAGCGCGGCGAGTTCATCCACCCGCTCCAACTTGAAGGGCCCCACACCAAGATCCGCTGCGATCGCTGCCATACCGGCGAGGTGACCCCGCCCACGACCTGCGCCGGCTGCCACACCACCCAAACAGCCTTTCGCACCGGAAAGTTGGCGGCCCTCCAGTCCTTCAGGATTTCGGCCGAGCCGATGGCGGACAGCGTGAACTGCGAGGACTGTCACGAGCTGTCCCAGCCGACCGACCTCCCGACGATCAGCACTCGGTGCGTGGCTTGCCACGACGAGGAGTACAAGGACATGCTGTCGTCGTGGAAGGGCGAGGTAGAGCACCTTCTGCGGGAGGCTGAGGCCAAGACCGACGCCCAAGGCAAGCGGCTCCTCGAAACGCTTCGCCAAGCCGGTCCTCTGCATAACCTGGAAGCGACGCGGATCATCGCCCGGGCCCTGGTGACGGGCGGCCCGATGCCTCCCTCACCGCCGGCGATACCGACCACAGATCCCGCCGGCCCGTGAACGTCTCTGGTCAGGTTTCGCTCTTGGCGCCGTTTATGGCGAGCGAATCGGCAAGCCCTATCGAGTTGCCCGGCCCTTCTACGGCTCGCAGCGCGCCGGACTTCAAACCGGAAACGGCGGCCGACGGCCCGGCGGCCGCACCGCTCATCGAGATCCTGATTGATCCGAAAGAAGCTTGGCGGGGGGCTGGCCGGCGACGGCTCGCGGGTCTCCTCGTCCTCGTCGTGGCAACCGTTTCCATCTTGGTGGCTGTGGTCGGCTCGGGGGGTGGACAGTCTGTCGCGCGGGGCATAATCGGTGCGTTCTGTGTCGTGGGGGTATTCGTGTTCTGGGCCTATTGGGAACAGCGAGGAGTACGCGAGCGTGCCCGGCACCTGGCTTCTACTCGGACGCTGAAAGATCTCGAGCCCTTGACACGCGACGTTTTCCGCGGCAGCGGTTGGGTTACCGGCAGCCTGCACGGTCTCCCGGAAATGGTCAAGTGCGGTGTTCGGCGAACCCATCGCCACCATCAGCCATACCATCCAGGTGTATCAAGTCCATTTGCCACCTTGACCCGACGGTTCGCGCGGGGTCGCGTCGCGGCTATACTGCGCCGCCGATGCACCGTCATCATACTCCAGCGCTTGGGCGGACCGCGGTGACCGAGCTGCGCGACGGGCCGGACCCGGCGTCGGTGGCGGCGACCTTCGCCCGCCTGCCCGCGCCGGCCATCCTGGAAAGTGTCGCCGGCCATCGGGTCTACGGGCGCTGGTCGCTCTGGGCAGGCGACCCCCTGGACGTGCTGATCGTTGAGCAGGAGTACAGCGGTGATCCGTTCGAGGTCCTTGCCGCCCGGCTGGCGCGCTACCCCCACATCGAAAACCCCACCGGTTTGCCCTTCGCCGGGGGTTGGATCGGCTATATCTCCTATGAAGCCGGTGCGCGCCTGGAGCACGTTTTTCCCACCCAGCCGGCGGCTGCCTCACTGCCGCTGGTGCGCATGGCGTTGTACGACACCGCCGCCCTCTACGACCACCACGCGGACCGGTGGTACCTCATCGCCGTGGATTGGCCCCGCGACGCCGGCCTTCACCGACCCGCGGCACGCGAGCGCCTCGCGGAACTGCGCGCCCTCCTCCGGTCCGCTGCGTCGGGAGAGAATCGAGCCCCGATCCCTTCCGCGCACATGCTTGACACGGGGGTTTGGGATGGGGCACCCTCCGCCGACTGGACGCGCGCGGAATACGTGGCCCGCGTTCTAGCGGCCAAGGAGTACATCGCCGCCGGTGATGTCTATCAGGTCAACCTCACGCAGCGTTTCAGGACCCGTACTGCCGCTGCACCGCTGCAATTGTACTTGGCTCTGCGGCTCGCCAACCCCGCCGACTACGCCGCATTCCTGGCTTGGGACGACCAAGCGGTCATCAGTTCTTCCCCCGAGCTCTTCCTCGATTTGCACCACGGGCGGGTCATCACCCGCCCGATCAAGGGCACCCGCCCGCGCACGGGCGACCGCCATCTCGACGCCCTCCGCCGGCGAGAACTGATCCACAGTGAAAAGGACCGGGCCGAACTGAACATGATTATCGACCTGCTCCGCAACGATCTGGGCCGCGTGTGTGAAGTCGGTTCCATCCGCGTGCTGTCGGCGGGCGACTTGGAAACGCACCCCACGGTTTTCCACCGCGTGGCGACCATCACCGGACGATTGCGTGCGGACCGGGATGCGGTGGACCTGCTGCGGGCGACCTGCCCAGGCGGGTCCATCACCGGGGCGCCGAAGATTCGGGCCATGCAGATCATCGACGAGTTGGAAGCGGTGCAGCGCGGGGTGTACTGCGGGTCCATCGGCTACCTCGGACTGGACGGCGGCATGGCCATGAATATCGCCATTCGTACCATGATCCTCGACCGGGGCGTAGTTCACGTCCACGCGGGCGGGGCCATCGTCGCCGACAGCGATCCACATGACGAATACGAGGAGACCCTGGCCAAGGCCGCGGGAATGTTTCGGGCGCTGCAGGAGAGTCGTGCCGAATGGCTCAGCCCGGCACCAGTCTGAGAGACGCGGGTAGACCCGCCGATGCCGAGTCCGCCGGATGGCTCATCGCCGGCGCGCGGCGCTGGTGGCCGCTGGCGGCGCCGTTCCTCATCCTGACCTGCGCGCCGCGTTGGGAACTCGCCGCCGCGGCGGCGTGTTGGAGCGTAATGCTCCTGCCCGGGTTGTTGGCCGTCGACCTGTTCTTCCCGCCGGATCACCCCTGGGGCCGCGGTTTTGGGCGAGTCGCCACGGCGTCGGTAGGTGGGCTGCTCGTCTTCGGACTGGTCTCCTGGATCGGCCGCCTGTGGCACACCACCTTGACCACGGTCTTGGTCCTTTACGCCGTTCTCTATGTGGTCTGTGTAGCCGTGCTCCTACGGGTGTGGGTTCATCGCAGGCCAAGGGTCCGGCAACCGGACGAGCCTTGGCCGAACTTGGAAGTTGCCCTCACCACCCCGCGTTGGATGGCGGCGCTGGTGCTCCTGGGGATCGCCGTCTTGATGGTCGGTGTGGTCCTGGCGACCGCGCAGTCGGGGGACCCACGGTCGACGCCGGGGTTCTGGAACGCCCGCCCGTACTGGTGGCAAGGTACACTGCTGGGTGCGCTCGGTTCGGTATTGGCCGCGGCATTCGTGTTGTTGGCTGTTCGCCGACGGCCGCAGGCCGGACAGAATGCTCGGCCGGTTTCGCGTAATCGAAGAGACAAGACCAAGCCGGGTTCCACCCCGGCGGTCCCTCTGTCCCCTGCCTGGGCTTCCGGATCGTGGTTGGTCCTGTTCCTTTGGCTGGGCGTAGCCGGCCTCACCTGGCAGACCATGCGAGTGGCCTACACGCTCCCGGCGGAGAACCGTCCGGCGCACATGTATCGACCGCTCTGGAACTCGGATGACGTCACTTACGTATCGCAGGCGGTGGATGCGCGCTACGGGCTGCCGCTCGGCAAGTACGAGTCTTCTACCGGCAGCAATGTGCCTCTCAATCGCACGGACCTCGCCCCGCTGATCGAGCCGCTGATGGCAGCGATGTCGCGGGTCACCGGTATCGAATGTGCGGCCCTGCAACACAGCGTCATGCTCCCGCTCGTGGTGCTCACGGGAGTCAGCGCGTGGACCGCCCTGCTCATGGTGGTGTTCCGGGCGCACCGCTGGGCCGTTCCGCTCGGGCTGCTGGTCGTGCTCATGGTCCTGGGTAAGTCCTGGGAATACGAGCGCAGCATGGTGGAGTTCATGGTCTGGCGCGCCATGCAGACCAAGTCCATCCACCTGTGGCTGCTCTATCCCCTCCAAATGGCTTCGCTGGTCCTGCTGGCCTCGCGCCCGAATAAGCGGCATCTGCTGGCGGGGCTTGCCATCGCGAGCGCGGCTCACCTCGTACACCCCTTCGCCACGATTCTGGGTGCGGTGTGGACGGCGGTCCTGTGCGTCATGGTTATTGGCCGGCGCCAGACCTGGCCCAAGGTGCTGATCTTGCTGGCCTGCTACGGGGCATTAGGCGCCGAGCAGTACGCCCTGTCGCGCGTCTCGGGACCGGAAACCCCCTTATCCACAGGGCGCACCGAGGGAGAACCGGAACAGTCGCGGGACATGGTACGGGTCAACGACCAACCCATCCCCAGGCACGATCCCCGCATCCTGTTCGGATGGGATACGGTGTTCAATCTCGGCGCCCTGGCCATCCCCCTGGTGTTGGCTATGGGGCGGCGCCATCGGGAGTTGCTCTTGCCCGCCTTGATTGGCGTCGTCGTCGTCGCCTGCTGCAACAGCGTGTTCCTGGGAGGGCTGATCAACCGGGCCTTGCCCACCGCGATCCTCTGGCGGTTCCGTTGGGGGCAGCCCAGTCTCCTGCATGTGGCCGTGATTGCCTTTGGTCTTTACTGGGCTTTCTCCGTTTTGTTGTCTCGGCGTGACCGGACCACGACCCCGACCCGCTCATTCCTGGCGTCGATCGCCGCCGTGGCTCTCTTCGCGGCCATGCTAGCCAACACCAGCGGTTACGCCATGAGAGCCGGCCCTCCGCCGAAGCGGTTGACCAAGTTTTCTAACGACCTCCACGGTCTGGTCGATCTGCTGGGGGGCGTGGAAGCGGCCCCGTTCGTCTGGGGCCCGCGCACGGTCACCGAGGAACTGCCCCAACTCATGCCCAGCGTCCGGCTGGTGCTCTCGCGCGAGAAAATCATGTTGCCGGCGGATGATCCGCAATTCCGCGGCGTGGTCCTCCAGACCCGCAACCTGTTCTACGCCCCTCCTGAAAGCTATCCCGATAAACTGTCACCACAGGATGGGTACCTGTTAGCCGCTCTCGATCGCTTGACGCGCCTCTATCCCATCGACCACTTCGTGCTGGATTATCAGTCCCGGCGTGGTGAGCAAGGGGCCCGCGTGCTGCAACAAGCGGGTTGGCAGAAGGTCGGCCGCTCCGGCACCTACGAAGTGTGGCGTCACCCCCCGCCATCCTAGCCCTCGACGGAACCACGTACGAAAGTCCCCCGCGGACATGGCGGCCACAGTTCGACGTGGCGTATCCTCCAAACGGCCAAGGGCACTGCCTCTGGAGGTCGAAGATCATGAAAGCCGTGGGGCGAGGCTCCCGGCGAGCCGAATCACACGGCTCGGCAGGAGCCTCGCCCTCCCGATCGGCCAAAACCTACAACCACACCACGCCCCTGGTCCTGAGGTCTGGACCGTTGGCGAATCCGGTAGGGGCGGGTATGATACTCGGACCTGGCGAATCCGGACCACGGCGGTCTTTGGCTGAAGGGGCTGCTCGGCGTCGACGATACAGGGGGGGAGGTTATCTGGCATACGATGGAGGTCTCGCCATCGCCATAGACACCGGTTTGCGAACATACCTGAAGCAGATCAACAAGGCCCCGTTGCTGAGCGCCGAGGACGAAAGGCAACTGGCGGAGCGAATTCAGTATGCCCAACAGTTGGCCAGGAAGTTCGCCGCCGGAGAGTGTTCCCTGGAGTGCAAGGAACGCGCCGAGGAGGAGGCGACCCGGGCCCGCGAGGGAATGGTGCGCGCCAACCTGCGTTTGGTCGTCAACATCGCCAAGAGATACACCAAGAGCGGCATGTCTCTGGGAGACCTGATCGAGGAGGGCAACCTCGGCCTGATCCGGGCGGTCGAGGGGTTCGACCCCGCGCAGGGCACGCGCTTCAGCACCTACGCTTCCTGGTGGATCAAGCAGGCCATCAAACGCAGCCTGATCAACGGCGTGCAGCCAATCCACATCCCGGCCTACATGGTGGAGATGATCGCCAAGTGGCGGCACGCCCGCGACGACTTCCTGGAGAAGGAGGGCCGGAATCCCTCCATCTGCGAACTGGCCGAGTTCATGAAGCTGCCGGAGCGGAAAGTCCGCATCATCCGCCGCGCGGTCAAGGCTTTTTCCTCTCCCACCCAGTCCACGGACATGGACACCGGGTTCTCCCTCTCCGAGCTGCTGGCGGACCAGCGGACGCCGCAACCCGAAGCCGCCATGTTCTCCGAGGCGGAGTCCACCATGCTCAAGTGCCTGCTCGATCAAATCGACGAGCGCGAAGCCACCATCCTGCGCATGCGCTTCGGGATCGAAAACGGCGAAGCCATGACGCTCAAGGACATCGGCAAGCGGATCGGGCTGACCCGTGAACGGGTCCGCCAGATCGAGTCCGAGGCCTTACGCAAACTTAACGAACTCATCCACGCGCACGAGTAACCCCGCCGAGCAGAAAGCGGTCAGGGCGCGGACGGGACGGGTCCCCAAACGACGTAACGCCTACCGGTCTCACTTCCTTTGAAACCTTAGGGCTGCCCCAGCACCGCGCGGAGGAGTTCGCGTGTTTCCGCGTAGATGCCCGGGGTGGTGGATTCGCGGGGGCCGGCGACGTTCAGCACCGCGGGGGTCTGCTCCGCCAGCCAGGTGCGGATCAGCACAACGACTTCCTGCCGGCTGCACCGCGACCGGTCGACGTGCAGCACGGGTTTGCCGTACGTGCCGGCTAGACGCTGGGTCAGCGCCGATCCGCCCGTGAGCGGACCGATGGAGACAATCAACGTGGCGTCGGCGGAGCGAATGTTGGCCTCCGTGCGCGCGTCATAGTCGTCGTCGGGCAGTTCGGTCAGACTGTATCGGGAATCGATCGGCCCATCTTCGGCCCGGCGACCTTGAGGGACGTAGCCCCCGTGCGGCAGGTCCAGCTCGATGGCTACGTCCAAGGCGGCCCGGTCGACACCGGTCTGCCCGCCGGAGATGATCTTGCGGGTCCGCATCGGTTTTCGTTCGACGTTCATCTGGCGTAACTTTATAAAAGACACGTAGTTACGTCAACACGTCGCCACGCCGAAAGAAAATGCTAACCGGATTTGTTTCCATTTGTCAAATATATCGTGTACAATATAGTTTGCAGAGAATGCCCAAGAAGGAGGCCGACCGATGAACCTCAGCAAACTCCAGAGAATGCTGGCGATCGTGTGCATGGGCGGAATGCCGCTGGCGACGGTCGGGTCGTGTGATTACGGCCCGGGCGGGGGCGAGTTCTTCTTGGACCGGAACGTGGACGGTTTCGGGTATCCAGGGCACATGCACGGCTATCCGCCCGGCTTCGACGTGGTGGTGGAGGAGGACTACTACGTCGAGGACGTCTACTACGAAGACTACTGGTACGACGAAGAGTACTACGACGAATGGGATTACTGGGGCCCCTTCTGGAAGGCGCGCGGCGCCGGACCACGGGGTGGGAAGCCGTGAGGTTTCGGAGGCCGTCTGCAACAGGAGGGACGAGTCTTAGCGCGGGCGTGAGGCGAGCCGCGGGCTCTTGGCCCGCGGCTCTTGCGCTCTGCGCGGCGTTGACAGAACGACGGCTTCATTTGGGAAGCGTAAAACCGGAGTGGGTGTCATGAGACGACGGAGGTATCTGCTCAAGCTGTTGGCCCTGTTCGCGGGCGGCGTTCCGCTGGTCACTTACGCGACGTGCGACCGGACCGGCCCGCACAGCGGCACGTTCAACCTCATTTCCAGTAACGACCATCTGGTGCAAAACGTGCTCGACTTCGTCCTCGGCGACCATCACGACGACGATGGCGACGATGATGATTGAGCATAGGGACCGTCACCTACTTCCGACCTATCCAAAACCGCAGGGTGGATAATCGTGCCCACCCGGCCGCGATCGTGCTCGAACTGCTCGGGCGTCACCACGATCAGGTCCAGCGGCAGCTTGCGGGTCGGCCAGGGCAAGATCGATCTGGGCGGCCTTGCGTCTCAGCGAACCCGCGATGGGCATGACCACGAGCCAATCAACCAGGCCTTGCCCGGCCGGGGACCACTCACGAAAACGGGATGAGAGCTGGATTGCGGATTGGAAGAATTGACGCTGAGCCGGCGGGTTCGCTGCGGGGCAGCCGCTTTGTGTATTTAACCTATTTGGAATAAAGTAATTACAGCGATCTAGCGGATTATGGCGCGGTGTGCGTGAGCTTTCCCGACCACATCGGGTAGCGTTTCGGAGAGAGGTGAGCTAAACTTCCTGGTCTTTGAGGCGGTATTTCGGCCGGGTGAGGTGGCCTCAGGGTGGGCGCGGCCAGGGTGGCGAAAGCCATGAGATTTGCGCTGGTTGATCGTATCATCGAGTTGGAGCCCGGAAAGCGGATCGTCACCATCAAAGCGGTTTCGCTGGCGGAGGAGTATCTGGCGGACCATTTTGCGACGTTTCCGGTGCTTCCGGGGGTGCTCATGCTGGAGGCGCTGGTGGAGAGCGCGACGTGGCTGGTGCGGCACCATGAGGATTTCGCCCACAGCTTCGTCTTGCCGAAAGAGGCCAAAAACGTTACATATAAGAGCTTCGTCAAGCCCGGGCACCTGCTCCGGCTGGAGGTGGATTGCCGCCAGATGGCGCCTGACGGCAGCGAATTCGCCGGTACCGGGCAGTGCGACGATACGGAGGTTGTCAAAGCCCGCTTTGCGCTGCGGCATTTCAACTTGGCCGACCGCGATGGCGGTATGGCGGAGACGGACGCACGGGTCGTGGCGGCGGCCCGAGAACGCTGGGCGCTCATCGCGGGGAGCCATATCCCGCCGCCGGGGCGCCGGGCCTGAACCGATGTCCCCCGTCAAGCAAGAGGTCCGAGCGAGTTAAGGAGGTCCGCATTGATACGCACAAGCCGAGAAGAAGTTTTCAAGCAAGTCGAAGAAGTCCTGGTCGATGCCCTGGGCGTGGACGAGGAGGACATCAAGGAGGAGGCCACGCTGACCGGGGACCTTGGGGCGGAGAGCATCGATTTTCTCGACATTGTCTTTCGGCTGGAGAAGAAATTTTCGATTAAGATTCCGCGCGGGGAGTTGTTCCCCGACGACATTGTGAACAACCCGGACTACGTGGAGGGCGGGAAATTCACGGCTGCGGGCCTGGCGCGGCTGAAGGAGGCCATGCCGCACGCCGACTTCAGTGAGTTCGACAAGAATCCCGACGTGGGCAAGATGTCGGAGCTGTTCACGGTGCGGACCTTGATTAACTATATTGAGTCCAAGCTGCAGGCCGCCTGAAGGATGCCCGCGCCCGCCTAAGGCGTTGGTTATGCGCTGGATTTGGATCGACACGTTCACGGAGTTTGAGTCGGGCAAGAGAGCGTCGGCGGTGAAGAACGTGACGCTTGCCGAAGAGCACCTGCACGACTATAGTCCGGCATATCCGCTGCTGCCGCCGGCGTTGATGATCGAGGGGATGGCCCAGACGGCGGGGATCCTGGTGGGCGAGGCCCGGGGATTCCGCGAGAACGTCATTCTGGCGAAGATCCGTCGGGCGACCTTCGACGAGTACGGCACGCCGGGAGACCAGATAACCTACACCGCCGTGCTGGATTCGATCGACGATACGGCGGCGATGACGCGGGGTGAGATCTTTCGCAACGGGAAGAAGATCGGCGCGGTCGACCTGATCTTCTCGCACGTGGACCAAAGTGCGTCGGACCTGGAACTCCCCGGTCATAACTTCGTTTTCGGGGAGACGTTTATGGACTTGCTCAGGAACTACCGCCTTCGCCCGGGCGGTTGAAGGCTGATCGTTGATGGCACACGCGCCTCGAGAGAATGAACGCAGAGTGGTGGTGACCGGGCTGGGCACGCTGACGGCGCTGGGGATCGGCATCGAGCCGTTGTGGGACGGTTTGCTCGCCAAGCAGTCCGGGATCAAGACGCTACAGTCTTTCGACGCCTCGGGGCTGGCGGCGAGTTTCGGCGGGGAGGTCCCTCCCTTCAAGACGGCCGACTTTGTCCCGAAGAGCTATCGCAAAAGCACCAAGGTGATGGCGCGGGACATCGAGTTGGCCGTGGTGGCGGCCTACCTGGCGGTCAAGGATGCCGGACTGGCCACCAAGTGTCTGATCGAACGGGGCGAGGCCGCCGGCCCCCCCAACGTGGACAGCACGCGTTTGGGGGCCAACATTGGGGCCGGTCTCATCTGCGCCGACCTCCCGGAATTGGCCGGGGCCCTGGCGACGGCGGTCGATGACCAAGGCGTGTTCAACCTGAAGAAATGGGGCACCATCGGAATGGAGAACCTGACGCCGCTGTGGCTGCTCAAGTTCCTGCCCAACATGCTGGCCTGCCACGTCACCATCGTTCACGACTGCCAGGCGCACTCCAATACCGTGACCTGCGCGGACGCATCCAGTCATCTGGCGATCGGCGAGGCGTTCCGCACGATCGCGCGCGGGGCCGCCGACGTGTGCATTTGCGGCGGCGCGGAGAGCAAGGTGAACCCGATGGGGTTGGCCCGCCAGCAGTTGCTGGAACGGTTGGCGCCCGGGACGGACGGAGGTCCGCAGCGGGCCTGCCGGCCGTTCGGGGCCAAGCGCCGCGGGCTGGTGTGCAGCGAAGGCGCGGGCCTGGTGATGCTCGAAGACCTGGAGCACGCCCGGGCCCGCGGGGCCCGGATATACGCGGAGATGGGCGGTTTCGGGGCCAGCAGCAACACCCACGATTGGATGACGCCGCACCCGGAGGGCGCGGGCATCGCCCAGGCGGTGCGGAAAGCCCTGCAGGACGCGCGGGTGTCGCCGGAGGACATCGGACTGCTCGGGACGTTCGGGACGGGGACCGTGGAGCACGATGCCTCCGAGTATAAGGGACTGGCCGCCGTGTTCGGCGAACGTTGCAGCCGGATTCCCGCCATCGCCATCAAGGGAGCGTTAGGGCACAACGGCGCCGGCAGCGGGGCGCTGGACGTGGCCGCGACCATCATGTCCCTGTATCACAACACCGTGCCGCCTTCGTTGAACACCGACGATCCCGATCCGCGGATGCGCCTCGGTTTGGTCAGCGCGGGGCCGGTCGACTCGCGGGCGCGCACCGCCGTGACGGTGGGTTATGCTCTGCACGGGGGGCAGAACGCCGCCCTGGTGATCAAAAAGTATCAGGAGTAAGCGCTTGGCCAGAACCATCGTCATCACCGGCATGGGGTGGATCACGCCGCTCGGGCACGACCTCGAGACGGTGTGGCGGCGTCTGCTGGCGGGCGAAACCACGATCTGTCCGACGTTTTTGTTCGACGCGGGCACATTTCCGACGACCTTTTCGGCCCAGGTCCAGGATTTTGCGTTGTCCCGCTTCCTGGACGCCGCGGGAGTGCAGCGGCACCGTGACGCCAGCCGCAACACGCAGTTTGCGCTGGCGGCGGCGGAGATGGCCTGGGCGGACGCCGGGCTGCGGGGCGATGACGGCCTCGATCCCACGCGGGTGGGGATTTATCTGGGCGGCGGCGAAGGTCCGTTGGATTTCGAGAACTTCGCCGCGGCTGCCGTCCAGGGCTGGAAGAAGGGGGATGAAGGCGCAGGACATCTGGACACGGTGGCTTGGGCGGAGGTGGCGTTGCGGCGTCTGGTGAAGAGCCGCGAGGCTGAACAGGACCCCAACCTGGCCGCCGGACACCTGGCGGTGCGGTTCAATGCTCAAGGTCCCAGTCTGAACACCCTGACCGCTTGCGCCGCCAGCACGCAGGCGATCGGAGAAGCCATGTGCATCATCCGCCGCGGTGACGCCGACGTGATGATCTCGGGCGGCACCCACAGCATGATCCACCCGCTGGGGGTGACGGGATTCAACCGCTTGACGGCGTTATCGACGCGGAACGACACTTGCGTAACCGCTTCGCGCCCGTTCGATCGGACCCGCGACGGGTTCGTGATCGGCGAAGGGGCCGGCATTGTCATCCTGGAGAGTCTCGAGCACGCTCAGAAGCGCGGGGCGCGGATTCTGGCGGAGGTGGCCGGTTACGGCTCGACGGCCGACGCCTTCCGCATCACCGACATCCATGAGACCGGGCGCGGGGCCATCGGCGCCATGCGCAACGCCATCGAAGACGCCGGCGTGACGGTGGCAGACATCGACTACATCTCCGCCCACGGCACGGGGACGGAAGAGAATGACAAGATCGAGACGCTGGCGATCCGTACGCTGTTTGGCGAGTATGCCAAGAAGGTGCCCATCAGCAGCATCAAGAGCATGGTGGGCCACCTGATCGCCGCCGCGGGCGTGGTCGAGCTGATCACCTGCGTGCTGGCGATCCGCGACAACACCATCCCTCCGACGATCAACTACCGCAACCCCGATCCCAGGTGCGACCTGGACTACGTTCCCAACCAAGCCCGGAAACGCGCGGTCAACATCGCGGCGTCCAACAGCTTCGGGTTCGGCGGGCAGAACGATACGGTGATCGTCCGGCGCTGGCGGGGAAACCTGTAGCCGCACGTCCTATAACGCCGATATGAACGTGAACAAGCCGAGGTCCGGGTCTTGGCCGACCCGGAAGGAGCAGGGTCATTGGTTGGTGGACCGCGGACACTTTACGTCATACCGGCGCGCGGGGGGAGCAAGCGGCTACCGGGCAAGAACCTGCAATGCGTCGGGGGTGTTCCGCTGGTCGGATGGGCAGTGCGCACCGGACGGCGAGCCGCCCGCCGATTGGGTAATCCCTCTAAGGTGGTCGTTTCCACGGACGAGGAGGCCATCGCGGCGGCGGCCCGGCAGTGGGGGGCCGAGGTGCCGTATGTGCGTCCCGCGGAACTGGCGACCGACACCGCCGATTCGGTCGCGGTGCTGGACCACACGATCGAGTGGTATACCGCGCGGGGCGAAACATTTACCGAGATAGTGCTGCTGCAACCCACCTCGCCGCTACGGACGGCGGCAGACGTGATCCACGCCGTCGAGACATATCGCCGTGGCGCCGGCGACTCCGTCGTCACGGTGCGCGGGGCGGAACGTTCTGCCGCCCCTCCGCCCTTGACGCCGGGCGTCAAGGGTCCGGGGCTTGAGCTCCGAACCGGCCGGCTATCCCAGGGCTTGTGCCCGGGGCTTTATTCCTTCGTCCCTTCGGGACTGGACGTATCGAGATCGAGTGAGAACGTGTTAGAAAAGCGCCATCCGGGCCGCGCCCGTGAGGAAACGGCCGGAGCCGATCTCCCAGGAGGGCCGCTCCCTTACGGTCGCGGTTCGGTTCACAAGGCTGTTTTTCAAACACGTTCTGAATCCGCGCCTCACGCAGGCGTAGGATTCAACGATGGCGCGGTGACGGTGGAGTTGAACGGCGCGGTTTACGTGTGTTCGCCGCAGTGGCTGCGCGACCCGGGAGGATTGTGCGTACCGGGACGAACACTGGCCGCGATGATGCCGCCGGAGCGGTCGATCGACGTCGATACCCTGGCCGACCTGCACCAGGCCCGGTCCCTCTATGAGGAGGGCCTGCTCTGGCGGCGGGGGCGGTGCCTGATCATCGCGGAGGCCGGCGTGAACCACAACGGGTCGTTGGCGACGGCGCTGCGTCTGGCGGACGCCGCCCGCGAAGCCGGAGCCGATGCGGTCAAGTTTCAAACTTTCGCCGCCGAGCGCCTGGTGACACGGTCGGCGCCCAAAGCCGCCTATCAAAAGCACACCACGAGTGCCGCCGAGTCGCAGTTTGAGATGCTCAAGAAGCTCGCACTCTCCCCGGAGGACCATCGCAAGCTGGCGGCCCACTGCGCGGAACAGGGCATTACATTCTTGTCGTCACCCTTCAGCGAGCCGGACGTGGACCTGCTGGACGGTCTGGACGTACCGGCGCTCAAGGTGGGCAGCGGGGAGATCACCAACCACCCGCTGCTGATCCACGTGGGCGCGACGCTGCGGCCGGTGATCCTCTCGACCGGATGCTCGTCGCTTGGCGAAGTCCTGCGTGCCGTGGAGGTGCTGCGCGGGGCGGGCTGCGCCGAATTGGCGATATTGCACTGCGTGAGCAGCTATCCGGCTGATCCCGCCGAGGTGAATCTGCGGGCGATGCGGACGATGGCCCAGGCGTTGCACCTTCCGGTGGGCTATAGCGACCACACCGCCGGGTTGGAGATCGCCTGGGCGGCGGCGGCCCGGGGAGCACGCATCATCGAGAAGCACCTCACCCTGGACCGCGGCATGGCGGGTCCCGATCACCGGGCCTCCCTCGAACCGGCGGAGTTTGCCCAACTGGTGTCAGGAATTCGGCACATCGAGTCGGCGCTGGGCGACGGGGTGAAGCGACCGGCGGCGAGTGAAGCCGACACGCGGACGGCGGCCCGCCGCAGCCTGGTGGCGGTGGCCGACTTTCCGGCCGGTACGCTGCTGCGGCGCGAGCACCTGGCCATCAAGCGTCCCGGCACCGGTATCTCGCCCGCCGACCTGGAGCAGGTGCTCGGCCTACGGCTGGAACGGGCCCTCAAGGCGGATGAGGTGCTGACTTGGGATCACCTGCGCGGTGCTGGAGACTCATCGTGCGTTCGGTAGGGCTGGTGACCACTTCGCGGAGCGACTGGGGCATCCTACGGCCGGTCGCCCAGGCCTTACGCCAGCGAGAAGACGTGCGGCTGAACATCATCGCCGGCGGTATGCACCTGTCCGCGGCCTTTGGGCACACCGTGGACCAGCTTACCGCGGACGGATTCACGGCGGCCCACGAGCTTGACTACCTGCAAGCCGGCGATTCCCCGGAAGCGGTGGCACGGTCCATCGGCGCCGGGGTGTCGGCCTTTGCCGGCTTGTTCGCCCGGTGGCGGCCGGACCTCCTGCTGGTGACGGCGGACCGCTTCGACATGTTCCCGGCCGCGGTGGCTGCGACGCCCTTTCTTATTCCTCTGGCCCATCTGCACGGCGGCGAGGTGACCCTGGGGGCGTTCGACGACGCTCTGCGTCACGCGATGACGAAGCTGTGTCACCTCCATTTGGCCACCACGGAAGAGTATGCCCGGCGCATCCGGCAGATGGGCGAGCCGCCCGAGCGCGTCCACGTGGTCGGGGCACCGGGGCTGGACGACGTGGTCGCCCTGGAGCCGGTGAGCGACGACGTGCTCCGGGCCGAGTTCGGCTTCGCGGCGGGCGAAGCCAACCTCCTGGTCATTTACCACCCCGTTACCCGCGCTCATGAGCAGACGACCCGAGACGTGGCGGAGTTGTTCACAGCGTTGGAGGGCTTCGACGCCAACATGGTCGTCTTTCGTCCGAACGCCGATACCGGCCATCGCGCCGTTCAGCGCGCGATCGACGAGTTCTGCCGGCGGCACCACCGCGTGAGAGCGGTGGTCAACCTTCCGCGGCGGATGTTTCTGAGCCTGATGCGGGCGGCGTCGGTGATGGTGGGGAACAGCTCCGCCGGTCTCTGGGAGGCGCCCAGCTTTCGATTGCCGGCGGTTAACATCGGGACTCGGCAGGAGGGCCGGGTGCGGGCGGCAAACGTTCTCGACTGTGCCCCGCGGGCCGACGCCATCACCGCCGCCCTCCGACGGGCGTTGTCTCCGACGTTCCTCCAGTCGCTGGAGGGCCTGGTCAACCCCTACGGCGACGGACACAGCGCCACACATATCGCCCATCTCCTGGCGACCACCCCTCTGGAGCGGGAAATGGTGCTCAAACACTTCGTCACGCTCTGAAAACACGCCGCGCTGGTGCGGTGCGTCATGCAGAGCGTAACTTATCCGAACCGCGACCGTCAGGGAGCGGCTGGGGCCGCATTTCTCACCAAGCCGGCGGGTGCCCCGCATCTTCATGTAGCGTCGGGGCTTGCCTGCCTGCCGGTAGGCAGGTCCCCGGCGCTGGGTACACCCAGCATGCGGTGCGCCGCCCACAAGGGGCGACGCTACATCAGTCTACGCACGCCCGTCCGCCCCGGGTGAGAAACGCGGCTTGGGCTGGCCCCGTATGTCATCCGCTCCCTGACGGTTGCGGTTCGGTTTCGATAGGCGTTTGTCATTATTACTCACGATACTAGTGCTATCGCAGACCAGCTTGGTAAGATGACCCTGATGAGGCACAGAACGCATCCGCCGGAAGGAGTGGTGGTCCCATGAAACGAAACCAGAATGCAAGGTTATTAAGCGGGCTTACCCTGTTCGTCTCCGTATCGTTCGCCGGTGCGGAGAAAGCCATCGAGCAAGAACCGACGCCGCTGGCCTCTTGGACGTTTGACCGGGAGGAGGTCGGCAAAGCCCCGCCGGGCTGGAGCTTCCGGGAAACCCGTCCGGGCAGTAAGCATGGGACCTGGAAGGTGGCACCCGATCCAACGGCACCCAGCACGGCGAACGTGCTGACGCTGACGACGGAGGCCGATGACCAGACCTTCAACCTGGCGGTGGTGGAGAAGACTTCGTTCAAGGACGTCGATCTGCGGGTCCGCCTCAAAGCGCATTCGGGCAAAGAGGACCAAGGTGGCGGGCTGCTCTGGCGCTGCAAGGATGAGAACAACTATTACATTTGCCGCATCAATCCGCTGGAGAGCAACTTCCGCGTGTACAAGGTCGTGGAGGGCAAGCGCAGCCAGCTCCAGTCCGCGGAATTCAAGGCGGAGACCGGCAAATGGTACGAGGTGCGGGCCGTGATGATCGGCGACCGGATCACCTGCTACTTGGACTGCAAGGAATACCTCGACGTGAAGGACGACACCTTCCACGACGCGGGCCTGATCGGGCTGTGGACCAAGGCCGACGCATCGTCCTCGTTCGACAACCTGGTGGTCTACCCGCCTTCTCCTGAGAAGGACGAAGCGAAGACCAGGACTGGTGAAGCGGGCAAGGACAAGAAGGAAGGTGAGAGCAACGAAAAGGACGATGACGACGACGCCTGACCCGAGCCTGTCCCGCGAGCACCAGCGCCCACGGCTTCCGCGCTCGAGCTCGGCGTGGTAAACTTGAAACACCATGGCCAACGCCAAGACACCAGAACGGACCCTGTTCCCGGAGAAGCACTCCGGCGTGCGCGTGGTACTCACGGGCCAGGTGGGAATCGACAAGAAACCGTTTCTCGAAGGATTCGCCCGTCTGGCGCGGGAGCGCGGTAAGGACGTGACCCTCGCCCACGTCGGCGACATGATGTACGCCGAAGCCCCCGACGTGGTCCCGGGCCGCATCCTCGACCTGCCCAAGAGCCGGCTCGACTCGCTGCGGCGGAGCGTGTTCAAGGACATCCTCGCGCTCGCCGATCGCGTCGAGAGCCTGGTGGTCAATACGCACGCCACGTTCCGCTGGAAGCACGGGCTGTTCCACGCCTACGACTTCGACCAGATGCAGCGGCTCAACGCCGACCTGTACGTCACCCTGGTGGACAACGTGGACGCCGTCCACGAACGGCTCATCCGCGAGCACGATATCGAGCACACCCTCAAGGACATCCTGGTGTGGCGCGAGGAGGAGATCGTGGTTACCGAGGCCATGTCCGAGTCGGTCCGCGGGCACGGACATGCGTTTATCCTGGCCCGGGGCGTGGAGGAGCAAACCGCCGTCAATCTGTACCGCCTGATGTTCGAGCCGGAGCGTAAGCGGGTGTACCCGTCCTTTCCCATGACCCACGTGATGGACTTGCCCGAGGTGCTGGCTCGGATCGACCGCTTCCGCGACGTGATCGCCGACCACTTCATCACCTTCGACCCCGGCGACCTCGATGAGAAGCGGCTGCTGTTCGACGCCGGCGAGGCCATCAAGCGCGGCGAGCAGATCATCCCCGTGCACGTCAACGGGCGGGACATCACCCTCAAGGTGCACGAGGTCACCCAGATCGCCAACGACATCGACGCCCAGATTTACGCCCGCGACTTTAAGCTCATCGACCAGTCGGACATGATCATCAGCTACGTACCCACGCTGCCCAACGGCAAGCCGGGTCTGTCATCCGGCGTGGAGCGCGAACTGCAGCACGCCTTCGAGGGGACCAAGGAAGTGTATGTGGTGTGGGACCCGCCCTCGGAACCGTCGCCGTTTATCACCAAGACGGCCACCCGCCTGTTCAATGACATCGAGGATGCCCTGCAGTATTTTCAACGGCGCGGCTACATCGGGGACTATCAGTTGGAGTTGCCCGATCTCCGCCCGGCCCGCGAACGTGGCCGATTCGGTTAGAATCCTGCTCCCCTACCTTTGGAAACGCGGGTTTTTCGTGCGCTTTTTCCGCCACGAAAAATTTTTCGAGAATTTGCTTGACGTTAGGTAAGAGTTAGGCTAAATTATAGCTAACAGAAAACGAACATGGAGTGTGAATGTACGCATCCTTTCTGTCTGTTCGGCCCCGGTGGCGACTACCTCACCGGATGGTATCCGGAGCTGGACGGCGTACCGCCTCTGTTGGGAGAAGGGGGCGGCCTGGAAGGCGGCGGAGATGGCCGCCGCCCGGCGGCCGATCCTCAAGTGATGGGGGTTGATTCGGTTAGTGTGGTCCGTGCGCCAGTCGGGAGGGTGGCCGGTTGGATGTTGGCTGTCTGGGAAATGACCGCCAGGTGCCTACGCGGCCTGGTTTCAGCGGCGACGATGCCCGCGCGTCCGCGGGTCCGCTGGGTCGCATTATATGGAAGTGAGGAAATAGGTGATGAGCTCGCGCAAAAGACCGGTAGGTCGCAACCTTACACCCCGTCAACTCCAAATTCTGACGGCCATCCGCGACGGCTCGCGCAGCCAGGGCTATTCTCCGACCATGCAGGAGTTGGCCGACCAAATCGGCATCTCCAAGGTCACCGTGTTCGAGCACGTCAACGCGCTAGTCAAAAAGGGTTTGCTGCGGCGTCTGCCGCACAAGGCACGCTCTTTGGAAGTGACGTCTCTGGCGCGCTTCCCGGATGATCGGCCGACCCGGGTGCCCTTGGCCGGTCGTATCGCGGCTGGCCGACCGATCGAGGCCATCGAGAATCTGGACACCCTGGACCTCGAAGAAGTCTTCGCCTCCCGCCGCAGCGTGACGTCGGCCAACTTCGCTCTCAAAGTGATGGGCGATAGCATGATCGACGATCACATCACCGACGGCGACTATGTGATCGTCGAGCCGCGGAAGACCCCCCGGGATGGCGAAATCGTGGTGGCCCTGCTGGAAGACGGAGAAGCGACGCTCAAACGCTTCTATCACGAGAGAGGACGGATTCGGCTCCAGCCGGCCAACGCGGCCTACGAACCGATTTACGTGGACCACGTGGATATCCAGGGCGTGGTGGTCGGCGTGGTCCGTCGATACTGACGGTGTACTGGTTCACCCGGGATGGGAGTCCCAGGTCACGCCCCTTAGTGTAGTGCCTGAGTAAAACTGCAGCTTATCCGAACCGCGACCGTAAGAGCCTGAGAAAAAATCTCCTTGACGTACATGGTAAACTGCGGGGCATGAACACAACGACGCTTTTTCCAGGAATGGACCTTTCGGAGGTTGGACAAGATCGCCCCTCTGTGCTGCTGGGGGCG
>JBGPAW010000001.1:0-34514 GCA_041480905.1 Phycisphaerae bacterium | reverse complement strand
GCCGGATGACCCGCATCTGCATTTCCTTCACCGGCTCATGGGTGTCCAGCTTGGCGATGATCTCCTTGACGTTGTCCAACTGCGACGGGGCGGCCCAGACGATCAACGCGTTGGTGCGCGGGTCCGGCTCGACGGCGATGGCGTCGGCCCGTCCGCCGCCTCCGCCGCCCCCTTTGGCCTGGCTCTTGAACAGCTTGTCCAGCCGATCGGCCAGCCCCTGGGCCTTGGCCACCTTCAGCGGGAAGATCTCGAACTGCTTGGCAATGCTGGACGGCTTGTCCAACAGTGTAAGCAAGTTGGCGATCAGTTCCTGATCGTCGCGGGAGGCGCTGCAGATCAGGCTGTTGGTGCTCTCGTCCGCCATGATGTAGATCGGGGTGCGGGCGCTCTGCTCGCCGCTCTTTTCCCGCTTGTCGAACGCCTCCTGCATCTTCTGGGCCAGCGGAGCGGCGGCGGAATGCTTGAGCGGATAGATCTGGAACACCGCCGTGCGCTGCACGTTCTGCTCCTCAATCCGACCAATCAGGTCGTCGCAGCGCTTCAGACTGTCCCGCGAGCCGGTCACGAACAGGCTGTTGCTCCGCTCGTCGGCGATGATGGTCGGCGGGCGGACCAGATCGGGCTCGGGGGCGCTGCTCTTCATGCCGTCGAAGAGGTCCTTGAGCATCTTGGCCAGCTTGAGGGCGTCGGCCGTCCCGAGCGCGAACACGCGCGTGTCCTGCTGGAGCAGCGGCGCGTCTTCCGTGTCCATCACCTCGATCAGTTTCTGGACGATGGCCAGGTTGGGCTTGCTGGCGCTGACGATGACCGCGTTGGAGCGCGGGTCGGCGACCACGGTCACTTTCTGGCGCTCCTGGATGAGCTTGCTGTCCAGCCCCTTGGTCGGGCTGTAGATGCCGGCCTTGAACAGGTCGTCGATCTTCTTCTGCACGGTGCTCGCTTCGGCGTTGTGCAGGACGAAGAACTGGACCACACCTTCCACGTCCAGCTCGGTGTCGAGGGCCGCGATGATCCGCATCATCTCGTCGTAGTTCTCCTGCGACGAAGCCACCAGAATGGTGTTGGTAGCCGGATCGTCGGCGAAGGCCGCCCGATCGGCGGGGTTCTCCTTCTGCCCCTCGATCAGGCGCTGCTTCATCCGCTCCTCAAACAGCTTCTTGAGCATCTCACTGATCTTGGAGGCGTCGTTGTGTTTGATCTCGATCAGCCGGATTTGGGCGATGGGGGCCAGCGGCTGGCTCTCCAGCCGATCGACCAACCGCTTGATCTCGTCATAGTCCTCCACCGACGAGGCGATCACCAGCGCATTGCTCCGCTGATCCGCCACGATGACGGGCAGATCGGCGGGCAATTTCCCTTCCTTGCGCAGATCGGCCTTGCGCTTCCACAGGTCCTCGATTTTCTTAGCCAGGTCGCCCGCGGAGGTGTTCGCGCAGTTGATGATGCGGATGTTCTCGATCAGCCGTTGCCCGGCGCCGTCGAGCTTGGCCGTGATCTCCAGGATTTCGTTGTAGTTTTCCTCGGAGGCCGCGACGATCAGCGCGTTGCGGCGGATGTCCACGGCCAGGAACACCTTCTCCCGCTCGACGACGGACTTGCCCGCGTTGCTCTTCTCCAACGATTCCGCCCGCTGCTTGAAGAGTTCCTCGAGGATTTTGCCCATGTGGGTCGCGTCGGTATTGGCCAGGGGGACCAGCCGCAGCGGGAACTTGGTGGCGGCCGAGGGTACGTCGATCTTGTTCACCAACTCGGCGACCAGCGCGACCTGCGCCGCCTTGCCGGCCACCACCAGGGTGTTGGTCCGCAGGTCGGTGACCAGGGTGACGTTGTAGGAGAGAGCTTCTCCGATCGGTCCTTCGGGGACCGCCGTACTGCTCTCGCTGCCCGGGGCTGGTTTGGGCAGGTCCTTGCCCTTCTTGAACATGTCGTCGAGCATCTTGGAAACCGACTCGGCGTCGGCGTAACGCAGATGGAGAATCTGGCAGCCCACTTCCTCGGCGCCGGGGACGCCATCCAGAATGTCCACGATCTCACCCAGCGGGGCGACGTTGGACTCCACCGTCGCCACGATCAGCGATTCCGTCCCTTTGTCCGCGATGAGCTTCAGGGGCTTCTCCAGGTCCAAGGGCGGCAACTCACGCTGCTGACCGTCCGGCGTCCGCACCACCATGCGCAGGCGGCGGAGCGGCTCCTCGCCCGGTTTGGCCTTGTCCGCCGCCGCCTGGGCCGTAATCAGCTCCTTGATAGTCTTGGCCAACTCCTCCGCCTTGCTGTTCCGCAGCGGGAAGACGGTCAGCAGGACGTCGCCCCAGCCCGCCGCGGGCTCCACGTCGATGGCATCCAGCAGGCCCTGAATCTTGGCACGCTCGCTCTCCGGGGCCGTGATCAGAATCGTGTTGTTGGCGTCGAGCGGGATGATCTCGGCCTCGGGGCCGGCGTCCTCGCCCGCTTTCTTGCGCAGGGCATCGAGGACTTTCTTCAGTTGGATCGCCGCTTCCGAGGCCTTGCGGTGCTTGATCTGGAAGGTCATGCTGGCGGTGCTGGGGAATGTGCCCTGGATGTCGATGGTCTTGACGATGTTGAGCACTTCGTCCATCAGATGGGCGGGCGCCGCGATCACCACCACCCTTTCGGTCACCGCGACCAACGCCACTTGGTCCTCCGGCCGGGCCTTGAGCTTCGAATAGATGGACTGCACCTTCTCCGCCACGCGCTTCGCGCCCGCCTGTTCCAGGGTGACCACCCGCATCTCGTTCCGGGGGCCCTGGCGGTCGAGCAGATCCACCAAGGCCTCGATCATGGCTACGTCGCTCTCGTTGCCGGTGATGATGATGGTGCCCGACCCCACGGTCTGGATGTCCACGTTGGCGCCGGAGAGGTTGACCCCGCTCATGGACGGGAGCGGCTGACCGGCGCGCTCGGGGGGCGTGCCTTCCTCTGCGCCGTTGGTCGTGGCGAGGGGTGCGGTGGGCGCAGCCTCCCTGCGGTCGGCGGACCTGGTGTCGCGCCGCGCCGGAGGCCGCGGCTTGGCTTCGTCCTGACGGGCCAGCGCCTCGTCCATCAGCGCGTCGACCTGTTCCCGTTCGGAGAGCGCCGTACTTTCGCCGGCGGGTTGCTCCTGGGCCAGGGCCGAAATGCCCAACCACCCTACGATCAAGGAAACGGCGATCGTGTTCATCACCAGACCCTCGCTTCCGAGTTCAAAATTGCGAGTTCCCGACCCCAGCCTGCCATCCTTTGGCCGGTAGCTGATGGCCGAAAGCTGACCGCTACTTCCGCGGTGGGCGGCTTCCGCGCGAACCGCCCCCGCGACCGGAACTCTTCGTGCCGGTATTATCTCCCGTCAGGTCCCGAATAACAGACTCTACGTCCCGCGCATCCGCATTTTTTGTACGGATGATCCGAGTGACTTGGCCGCCCTGCGGACCCATCTTTTCCAGGGTCCGTATGGTGGCTTCGATATCGTCGAACATCGCCGGGGCGCCCGCCAGGATCAAGCTGTTGGTGCGTGTGTCGGGCGTGATGGTCAACTGCTGGACAGGTCGCCCGCGACCGCCACCGCCCGGCTGGCTCTTGAGACTGGCATTGAAGCTGTCTTCGAGCATCGCCGCCATGTCCACCACATTCACCCCGGGAGCCACGCGGACGATCCGAATGCCGGCGCCCGCCGCTCCCTCGCTGTCCAAGTCCTTCACCAACCGTTCGATGGCGTTGAAATCCGCCGGGTTGGCCCGCACGATCAGCGAATTGCTCGCGTCGTCGGCCACGATCACCGGCTGGAGGGCGGCGCCTCCGCCGCCCGGCGAACGCCGACCCGGCTGCTGTTTGAACAGTTCCTCCAATTGGGGCTGGATGGCCGACGCCTGAGCGTGCTCCAGCCGGATGATCTTGGGCACGTTGCCGGCGCCTTCCACCTCCACGTCGATGCGGGCCACCACTTCGGTGACCTGGGCGAGTTGTTCGGCGTTCCCCGACAGAATCAGCGAGTTGTTCTGGGTGGAAACGCTGATCCGCAAGTCGCCCACCAACTCGGCCCCGCCTCCGCCGCCCCGACCCCCGCCGCGGGCGCCGGGTTTGCGCAGGTATTCCTCCAGGATGACCCGAGTCTCCTCGGCGTCGGTGTACTTGAGCGGGATGATCTTGATCTCGCCGCCGCCGGCGGTCCCGGTTGCTTCCATCTGGGTGATGACCGCCTGAATCTCGGCCAACTCCTTCTCATTCGCTCGGATCAGCAGTGAATTGCTGCCCTGCGGGTTGGAGATCGAGACGGTCTGCTGGCCGCGGGGCCCCGCGCGTCCCTGCACGAACATCTCCTGCAACGCCCGGGCCGCCGCCGCGGCGTCGCTGTTGTGCAACTCGACCACGTGCGTGGGGCGCGTCACGACGCTGTCCTTGTCCAACTGCTCGATGAGCGCGGCGATTTTTTCCTGGTTTTGCTGACTGGCCGTCACTACGACGCGCATGGTGGCGACCTCCGGAGCCGCGTCCACGCGGTCCCGTTCCGCGATCTTGCCGCCGGTCGGCTGGAAATGCCGGCTCACGATCTGCGCCACGGCGTTGGGGTCGGCGTTCATGAGCGCGTACGGCATGGTCACCCGCGCCGTCAGGTCCCCGAACTCCTTGCGATCCACGTCCGCCACGCGCTGCCGGATGAGCTCGAGATTCTTGTCGTTGGCCGTCACCAGCAGTTTGTTGCTCGCCACCTCGGGTGTGATGGAGACCGTAAAATCGAGCGGGTTGATGCCCTTGATCCCCGCGCCCCGGATCGTCTGCTGCTGGTTGCGGAACCACTCGTTGAGGTAGTTGGCCACCTCGTCCGCCTTGGCGTATTGCAGGTCGATCACCGCCTGCTTGAGGTTGATCGGTTGCTCGGCGAACTCGTCCAGCGGTTTGATGACCTGGTTGAAGATTTCCTCCTGCTGGCTCTTGGTGCCTCGGACCAGCACGGTGTTGGTGCTGGGGTTGGGCTCGGCCCGGGCGGGCTCGGCCCCGCCCTTGCCGCGCACCTGCCCGAACAGCCGGTTGATCGTGTTGGCCACGTCCTCCGCTTGGGCGGACACCAGCCGGTAAATGCGCGTTTCAAGGGCTACCGGCTCGGGCGGCGGCACGTCGATCTTCTTGAGCACGCCTTCCACGATGGGGAAGATGGTCGGCTCACCCGCGACGACGAGCGCGTTGGTGGGCTCGTCGGCCACGGCACTGAACACGCCCAGATCGACGCCGCTCTTCTGCCCGGTCTGGATGAGTACACGGACGAGCTCGGTCATCTGGCGCAGCACCTCGGGCGCCCGGGCGTAGGTGAGGGAGAAGGTCCGGAACTCCAGGTTGGTCCGTTCCACGTCGAGCTTGGCGACCATGTCCTGCAGGTCAGCGAACGTGTCCGGCGGAGCGATCACGATCAACTGCATGCTCCCGTCGTCGCCGGTGATCTGGATCTTGCTCTTTTTTCCGCCCTTGCCCGCGCCCACCCCGGCAAAGGCCTCTTGCAGCTTTTTGGCCACCTCGCTGGGCTTGGCGTACTGCAGCTTGATGTACCTGGGCTTGTCGTCGCGGCTCTCGCGGTCGAATTGCTCGATCAGCGGCTCGATCTTGGGCAGGTCCAGTTCCAGCACCCGCACGGTGATGCTGTTCATCCGCGCGTCGGGGATGAACGTGGGCCGATTCACGTCGGACGGATCATAGCCTTCGACTCCTTTGCCCTGACTCTTGCCGCTGAACGTTTTCTCCAACTGCGCGGCCACGTCCGCGGCGTCGGCATGCTTCAACTCATACGTCTTGGTCACCCACAGTGGGACTTCCTGCTCCTCCAGTTGGTCGATGAGTTGCCCGATCAGATCCAAGGTCTTCTCTGGGGCCATGGCCATGATCGTGTTCGTCGCGGGGTTGCTGGAGATAGTGACGCGTTCGGCGCCGGTGAGGGAGAGGGATTCGCCGCCCATGTCCATCATGAACTCTATGGGCTGCCCCTGCGGGTTCTGAACCGGCACGCCGGGCCGACCGCCCGGCGTCGTCGGACGAGGCTGCGAGGCGCGGGCCGACCGCCCTTCCAATCCGAGCATCTCCTTCAGCTTTTGTTCCACCTCGGCGGCGTTCAGCCGCTTGAGCGCGTAGATGCGGAAGTCAGCGGCGGTCCCTTTCTTGTCGACCGTGGCCAGCAGCTTGATGATCGGGGGGTATTGTTCCGGACTTGCCCGGATGATCAGCGTGTGCGTGCGCGCGTCGGGGTAGACGCGGATTTGACCGGGCTCTTGTTGCGGCGTTTGCGGTTGCTGCGCCTCCTCGCCCTCCTTACGCTGCTTACCCTTGCCCTTGTCCTCTTCTTGCCCGGCCTGGGGGGGTTGCTGCGGCTGACGCTGCTGCCGTTGTTGCTGCTGTTGTTGTTGCAGCATCTGCAACTGCTGCATCTGTTGAATCTGTTGCGGAGTCAGGTTCCGCTGGCGCGGCGCGTTGAACATCGCTTCGAGAATGTCGGCGGCCGTGTTCACGTCTACGAACTTCACACGGAACACGCGGATGTCCGGCGGTTGCGGCACCTTCTGCAACTCCTCCACGATCTTCTCGATGACGTCTTTCAGCTCGGCAACCTCCTGCTTGGTGCCCTTGATCACCACCACGCCTTTCTCGTCGTCCGGCGCGATGGTGAGCACCTGCTCGGGTCCCGCGGCCTCTGTCGCCGGGGCCGGCTGGCCGGCCGGAGTACCCGGCCCGACTTCGGCGCCGGCAGGCTGCGACGTCGCCGCCTCACCGCCGGAGGCGGTTTTATCCGAGAGGCTCCGCAGCAGGTCTTGTTTCATTTTCATCTGCTCGTTGAACGCTGGTGAGTTCAGGTCCGCGGGCTGGGTGGTGGACTTGGCAGGTTCGTCGGCCATTCCGCAAGCCACGGCGCGCATCCCTTGCACCGCGCAGACCGGCAGCACGCACGGCGTGATTTCCTCCACCTTCTTGATGTAGTCTTGATCCGCGGCGCTGATCTCCTGCAGATGCACCTTATCGGGGCCGACGCGCGACTGGACCAGCCGGGCCAGATCGCGTGCGGTAATCCCCTGCGACTGGATCACCTCGTAAGCCGTTCGTTCTTCGAGCGTCGTTTTCTCGCCCGGCTTGTCGACGTATTTCTCGATCAGGTCCTTGACGCCCTGCATGTCCTCGGGACGACACCGGATAATGAGGTCCGGGGTGAAGGGGATGTAATCCACCTTCGGCTTGTTGCTCGGATCGGGCCAGAGCTTATCAATGTACGATTCCAGATCCCAGACCGCGTCATAAGCACTCTTGCGATTCTTGAGTGTGTAGATCTCGTAGGGTTGCGGCTTGCTGACGGGCATCTGGGGCTCCTCGCCCTCCTTGCCTTCGTACACCTCGTACAACCGATCAATCTCGCGAATCTTCGACGGCATGGCGCTGACCAGCATGGTGCGGGCCCAGGTGTCGGTCACCAAGTAGATGTCCTTGCCGCGCCGCGGCCCGCCTTTGCTGAAAAGGTCCATGTCAAAGAGACTCTCCCCTTCCTTGCCGCCTTTAGGTTTGGGCGGTGCGGCCGCCGCTCCGCCGCCGGAGTCTACCAGCGTCATCACCGCATCGGCGAAATCCTCGACGGCGACGTTCTTGGGCGCGTAAATCTTGATGTCCCGCCCGCTCTTGGCCGCCTCGTCCAGGTCCTTGATCCACTGTTCCACCCGGGCGACGTCATCCTCGTACCCGCTCAACAGAATGGCGGACCCGCCCGGCGCTTCCACAACGGTCACGGTTTCCGTCTCGCCGGCTTGAGGCCGTTGCGGGGGCGCCGCTCGACCTCTTCCGGGAGGTTGACCGCCCGGTCGGGCCGGCGCCGTCGTCGGCGCCGCCGGCAGCGCCCCACGACTGGAGAGCAGCGCTCGAACGGTGGTCACCATCTCCTTGGGGTCGGCCTTTTCCAGCGTGACCGTCTTCATCACCCGCGCGCGATCGGGGCGGTCCAGCCGCTCGATCAACTTACGCACGGGCTCCATCATCTGGACCGGGGCCACGACGATCACGCGGTCCCCGCGCGGATCGGGCGTGACGGAAACGGGTTTGGCGGCCGGGCCCTTTCCAGGGGGCTTCTCCGGGATCACCCCCGTGTCCACCAGTTCCTGGTACTTGGTCTCCAGCAGCGGTTCGAGTACCCCCGTCAACGTTTGCGGGTCGAGATGGGCCACCTCAAAGAACTCGACCATGGGACCGGCTATGCCCGCCTCCGGCCGGAGCAACGCGATCTTTTCCTCGATGTCGGGGTACATGTCGGCCGGGGCGGAAACCAGGATCTTGTGCGCCGAGGGCTGGGGAATGAAGCGGATGTCGCCCGGCGCGGTCATTTGCCGGGGACGCGGTTTGCCTTTCTCCGTCGCTTCGGCTACCGGCACCGCCGCGCTGCCGGGATAGAACGAGGACAGGGTCTGGGCGATCTCCAGAACGTTGCTGCCCACGGGGAAGTCGTAGACTTTCACGCGCAGATTCAGGGGATCGACGTCCAACTCGGTGATCAACGCGGCGATCTCCGCCATCTCCTGCGCGGGTGCTACCACGATCAGAAGATTCCGTCCGGACTGGACGATCTGGACGCTCGGGGCTCCGGGCGCCGGAGGAGGGGCCGGTTGACCCTTGCCTCCACGCCTGGGTGTGATTCTGGGGCCGGCACCCTGCACGACCAGTGCGTCGAGCACCGTTTTGACCTCGGCGGGGTCGGCATATTGCAGCGTGAAGGTCCGTCGCTCGATCCCCGGGTCGACGTCCAGCTCCGCCACCAGCTTCCGAATCTGTTCGACCACGGCCGCTGAAGCCCCGACCACCATGACGCCCTCGGGATGCGGCAGCATGGTCGGCGGAGGGATGGCGGCGCCTCTTTGCCCTCCGCTCAGGGCTTGCACCAAAGACTCGATGATTTTTTGCGGATCGCCGTGGGCCACGGGAACCACCACCACCTTGAGGTCCGTCTGCGCCTGTTGATCGAGCTTCTTGAGCAGGGGCAGGTAGCTTTCTTCCCATTCGCTGTCCGTGCAGATCACGTACAGCAAACCGGTGGCGTCATCGCCGTAGTATCGCGTGCCGCCTTGGACCGGTCTTCGGGCGGCCCGTGGTTGGCCTTTCTTGGCAGGGCCCGGCGGCTGCGGTGGTGCCGCGGGCGCCGCACCTGCGGATTGCTGGTCCAGGTTCGTCAACAGCCCGATCAGGGCCGATGGCTTCGCGTTCTCACACGGATAAGCGTGAATGGCGGGCGGACCACCCTCCCCCGGCTGATCCAGGTCGGCGATGATCCTCTTGGCCAACTCGACGCCCTGCGGGTTACCAATCACCAGGACTCCGTCACCGGCGGGATCCACCTTCACTAACAGTCCCACCGCCGTGTTGGGACCGAGGATCGGGGCGATTTCCACCGTCAAGGCCGCCACCGCCTCGGGTTCGGCGTGTTCCAACTTCACCCGGACCGTCTGGTCCTGGGAAGGGATATCCAACAGGCTCACGTACATGCGCAGCTTGGTCAGTTGCTCCTCGTCCGCCATGACGATGAGGGTGTTGTTCGCAGGGTTGGCGTAGATTTCGATGGTATCGGTGATGATTGACTCGTTGGTCACGGCCTTGACCACGGGCGCTCGCTTACCTTTCCCGCCGGCGGGCGGCTGCGGCGCCTGCGCCGCGGGCTCTCCCGTGTAGAAGGGGCGCAGCAGGGTGAGCAACTGCTCCACCCGCGTGTATTTCAGCGGCACAATCACCGGGTTGTCCCCGGGACCGCGCTGGACGTCGATGATTTCCAGATAGTTCTCGATCTCCGCGATCCTGTCGGGCATGCCCCGGACGAACAGCTTGCGGACCGCGTCATAGGGAATCAGGTCGATGCCGTGACCCCGGGCACTCTCCAGGCTGGCTTCCGCGGGGTGCTGCCCTTTGCGCGGTTTCGGCGGCGGCGCGCTGGGGGCCGAAACACTCTCCGCCAGGGCCGGCATGAACTGATACAGCATCTCCACGGCTTCGGAAGGCAACACGTAGCGGATGGGCAGGGCCTTTAACTGGCGCGGATCTCCTTCGGCGGTTTCGAAGATCCCCACCAGTTCGAGGTATTTCTTCACGTCCCGGGCCAGCGCCAGAATGGTCAACGCGTTCTTGTCCCGATAGGGCGCGATCCGCACGTAGTCGGGCATGAAGTCCCGCAAGGACTCCAAATCGGCCACCCGTCCGGTCTCCGGCGTATACAGCACCAGCACGATTTCCATCTCATCCAGCTCGGCGGCCAGAAAAGCGTGCACGCTCGTGTGAATCCGATCGGGCTTCATCTTGCGCTGGGCTTCAGTGACCCGGAACACCTCCAGCGTATTGCCCTCCCGCCAGAGGTAGAACTTCTCGGGATGGTTGAACAGAATTTTGCGCATGCGGCTCAGCGCCGCCGTGTAGTCCATCTCCTCGGTACTGACGTACGTGACCGTCCCCGCCGGGGTGTCGCCCAGGATGGCCAGCCCGGACATCCGCGAAAAGGCGTCGAGCAAATCAGCGTAGCTCCCCTCCTGTATGCTGATCGAGTAGCGCCGCTCCTCCGCCGGTTTGAGCATCTGCTCATAGGTGGCGTCAATCCCGCTCTCCAGGGGTTCGCCTTCCGGGCCGGTGCCGGCCGATCCCGCACCTTCCGGTGGGGGATTCTTGTCGCCCTCGGGGGTCGGTCGGGGCGGCGTTTTGCCGGGCGGAGTGACCGGGGATGGCTTCGGTTTCGTGGCTACACCGCTAGTCTTCGGCGGCTTCGGTCGGGACGGGCGCGCCCCGGCCGGTTCCGTGGTCGTCCCGCGGGCCGGTTCGCCACCCTTTCGGACCGGCGCGGGCGGTTCGTCAGCTCTCCCGGTCGGCAGCCCGGCACCCAACGCCAGACTCAGGACCACCGGACCGATCAGCCGACGGGCCGACCTCGCCCAGGTCACGACGTGACGGATGCTACTACGCAATTGACGCATGGGTCGTCTCCTTCATTACGGGCGCGACCTCGCCTCGCGTCCTGGACGGTGCTTCTCGCCGTCATGGTTTTCCACCCTTAGGCTCCACGATCGGACCGGCCAACTCCACCGGCGGACCGGCCAGATCGGTCGTCGGCCAACCCGGGCGCCGCTCGGGGTGCCCCACTGGCGGAGGTATCTCCCCCACAGACGTAGTGGGCGGGGGCGCCTGCGACACCGATACCTCGGCTGCGGGGACTGGAGTAGCTTGCACCAGCGGCCCCGCCAGATTCTCGGGCGGCCCCGCCAGTTCGCCGGAAGCTCCGGCGGTTGGGTCGGGCGTCCCCACGGCACCGTTGCTTTCCGCCCCCTCAACGCTCGGTTTCTCCTCCGTCAGATAATGGCGGGCTGCGGCGCGGAGTTGCGGTTCCCGGGTCGCTTCCGCGAGAGCCACCGCGCTGGACAACATCTCTCCCAGAGGATACAAGTATTCTCGCCGCTCGTTTCCCTCTTTTCTACGCACCATGACGCCGTAGGGATGCACTAAGAGCAGCCTGCCGCCATCCAACTGCCCCCCTACCCGAACGTACTCCCGCTGGTTGCTGGCCGTGTTCGTGACCATCACTTCCTGATTGGCCGCCCAACAACCCACGATCTTCTTCTGATTACGCAGAGGGTCCCCCGTCCATCCCGGAGGGGGGGGCGGGGGGGGCGGCTGAGTCGGGGGCGGTTCCACTTTGGCTACCGCGACCGGCGGCCGGGTGAACGGTTGTTTCTCCCATATCGAAGCGAAGTGGTCGGTGTGGTATTTGACCAGCCGAGGGGGTTGGTGTTCCAGCGGATCACGGATCGGGCTGAAAAAGGTGGGCGGCACCAGCACCTCGATGTCACCGCTCAGGTCCACCGCATCGCTCGGCTGGCCGCGTCGGCGTGCCTGTTGGGGAGTCAGCTTGAAGTCCTTGAACCGGGCGATGTGTGGCAGCTCATAAAAGCTCTTGAGGAACAGCACGGCTTGCTGCAAGGGACCGCTCGCGCGGATGTTGTAGTTCAGGGTCATCAGGCCGGTCTTGCTGGGTGAGCCGCTGCTCTTGGGGGTTACCCGCACGTCCTCCAGCCGGCACTGATTCAACAAATCATTCAGGGTGCCGTGGAACCGATCGCCCACGTCTTTCTCGTCGGTCCCTCCGGTACGATAAACGTAATCCCGATACTTCTCCCGGGCATCGTCCAGTTCGGAAATCTCCGATATCTTTGTCTTGAGCTCCTCTGTCTTTTCGGTGATTTTGGCCTCATAGTCGAACATGGGGGCCAGCCATCGGGGAATGACCACCTTCCAACTGAGCAGCCCGCCGGCCGCCACCACGATCGCGAGCAGCAGAGTTCTCTCACGTTGGTTCATCACGGTCGATTCACCGACCCCGCGGCGCTAATCCGCGCGACCCCCGCGGTTCTTCACCTCGATGGTCATCGAGGCCTTCACCGAATACGCGTCCTTCTGCGGCGTATTGCCTCCCAAGGTGGCGTCATAGAGCAGAGGCCCGTCGTCGGATTTTCTGAACGCATCCAACCGCGCCCGTGCGGCGTCCGCCACGTTGACATCCTGGCAATACATGTCTTTGAGTTGGATCAGCCCCTCCTTCTGCGACAGATCAATCGAGGACAGCACGATCTGATCGGTGTCCGGCCAAACGGAGAGGAAGTCGGCCAACTCGTCGAGCCAGATAATCTGCTCCCGCTCGAATTCCTCCACCTTGGTCATCATCTCGCCGAACTTCTTGTACTCTTTCAACTGGGCGTTGGCCTTCTCGACTTGTTTCTCCAGATTGGCGATTTGCTGTTTCTTAGGGCCCACCACCCGGACGTACGCCACCGCTCCTGCCGCGCAGAAGAGCAGCACGACCGCCGCCGCGATAGGGGCCTTCCGCAGCCGGCGCCGGCTCCGCGGCACCGCTTTCTTGGGGTGCATGAAGTCAAAGTCCAGGCGTCCCGCCCCGGCGTGACCCAGCGCCAAACCCAAGGCCGCGGCGAATCCGCCCGCCGCCGCCCCGCTGGTGCCGTCCCAACCCAGGCAAGCCGTCGGGTTGTAGCGCTCCCCGGTGATCTCGAACCGCTGGCGGATGGCCCCCAACAAAGCCTCTTCCAGCCCGGTGTCCCCCCCCACCACCACGTGGTTCATGTCCGCGCCCGGATCGCCGGCGCGATAGGCCTCGATCGTCAACGCCACTTCGCGCAGCAGCGCCGAGACCACGCGGTCTTGTTCGGGCAGGACCGCCTCCGCCACGACCCCCGTGAGACAGAGATCCAGGTCGAGCCTCGAAGGGCTTTTTTCGGTCGCCGGAGCCGCGGCACTCGGGGGAGGTCTGGGAACCTGCACCGACGCCGCCCGCGAGAAGACCAGCTTCCCGTCCCGCAACACGTCGATCTCGCTCAGGACCGGGCCGACGTCCACGAATAGGACCCGTTCGTGCCGGGTGTCGCCGAGCAGTTCATTTACCGCCACCTTGTTGGCGTAGGGACGCAGACCGATGCGCTCCAGCTTCAAGCCCGCCACCTCGGCCGTCTGTTTGTAATACTCCAGGGCCTCGTGCCGCACGGCGGCGACCAGCACTTCTTGCGTACCCGCTTCGTCCGGCTCGTCCGGCACCGCGTAGTCCGTCACCGCCGCCGCCAGCGGAAACGGCAACTCCTTGCCGATCTGAAACTCCACCATCGCCGCCAGGTCGTCCGCGGGAACCACCGGCAGCCGCAGGGTATTGAGCACCGCCTGATCCCGCGGCACGTCCACCACCATCCGCTTGGCCACGATCTCCTCTCGCCGCAGCACCTCCGCCAGGAGTTGCCCGAAGGACGCCGGATCGCCTACGCTCACCTCCGGAGGGATCGCCACGGAAAAGACCTTCCGGATCCGCACGTCCCCTTTGGCGCGCACGGTGAAGGACACCACCCGCAGGTTGCGGATATCCCAGTCGATGCTAACCAGTTGTCTTTCCACCCAGCCCATGGGCATAACCACCTGTTTCTTCTTCCTCGCGGGTCAGTGGATAAGGCACTCCCAGGTTGGTCAGATCGCGATAGTACAGGATTTGCGGCACCGGGCCACGCATTCCGAAAATAATCTGGAAGCGAGCCCGCACCCCGAGGTGATCGGCGTATCCGACCACCTCGGCTGTAAACTGTAGCCCGCGGGCGGTGATCCCCTCCGCCACCGCGTCGTATTTCTCCTGGTCCAGCACCCCTTGGGTGAGCAGCCAGGCGGGGGTCTGTTTGGTCTCGGCGCTCAAGGTCGCCCGTTTCTGGACGATGTTGTTGACGTCCTCAGCGGTCAATCCCTCCAAACAGCGCAGCACGGCGGGCGGCGCGGTATTGATGTTGATCAGACCGCGGAGTTCCGGCGAAGGATCCAGCGTGCAGCGGTCCACGATGCGCGGAAAATCCTCCAGCATAAACGGGCTTACCAGACCGTTGGTCGAAGCCGTCTCCAAGAACGCGGTGAGGGACGTTGGCCGGGACTCCCCCGTCGCCGCCGCCCGTGCCACCAGATAATCCGCCTCCTCCGCGCTGAAGAAGGGTTCCAGCTCCAAGCGCGTGTTCGATCCGCCGCCCACCAGCACCACGCGCGGCTTGCGGTCGTTGGCCCGGTTGAACTCCCGCGAGTGAACCGTAATGTAGGGATAAAGCCCCCGATTGAGCGCTCCGTCGGCGTTGTCGGGGGGGAAGGTCACATTCCCGTCGTCTTCGTTGGGACTCAGCAGCCCGTTCCGGTCCGCATCTTCCCCGTAGAGAATCTGCCCGGTGAACCCGCGGACCATCAGCAGCTCCTCGACCGTGTCGAACGGGGCGTTCTTGCACCGATACGGCACCTTCAAGGACCGGTAGTAGTCGCTTTCCGCGCCGCCTCCCTCGCCGTTGGAACTCACGGTATCGTCCGGGTCGCGCCAGTCCAGCAGAGCGTCCACCAGCGGCTCCACCTGAACCTCCGGTGGGACGACCTGGGCGATCAGGCGGGTCAACTGGGCCGCCGTGGCCGTGTTGATGTTCAGTTTGGACGCCTCGTCGGTGATTCCATAGCGAACTTTGACCTGATCGTCGTTGGGGTCATCCGCGACAACGCTGAAGCGATAGGCCGGGGCGACGCTGTTTTTATCCTTAGCTTGGCTCCTCTGGGTGTCCGACTTTTCCACCGCGCCGAAGGTGGACAGCCCGCCGGTGGCCGACCACACCACCACGCCGCGAAACTTCTCTTCGTTATCGTACCAGGCGTTCACGTCCTCGAGGTGATCCCGCAGCACCAAGGCTACGTACTGGAAACCCGCCTCCGCCGCCAGCCGGGTCTGCATTCTCTCCACCAGCGCCCGGGTGGCGGCGGAATCCGCGTTGACCTGGAAGGCGAAGCTGGCCGCCAGCAGCGCGAGCAGCGCCAGGATCAGCAGCACGACCGGAAGGATCAGTCCGCGCCTACCGGCACCGTCCCTCTGCGGCCGTCCACCAACGAAACCAACTTGGCACCCGCGATCCTGCATAAGCTATCAGCTCTCAGCTATCAGCTTTCGGCGTTTCGACGTTTCTTAGAACCCCTTGTTCTCCCCCGAGTTCATCAGCGCCGAGGACTCGCGCGTCAGACGCGAGCCGAAAAACGTATCCGCCTGCACCACGCGGATGAACATGGCGAAGCGGTCCGGGGCCAGGGGCACCAACTCGGCCTCGTCCCGCAAAAAGTCGTCCTCCATCAGTTTCATTTCCTCATCCTTGGGCAGCACCGGCTCAAACCCCACCGTCACCCGGATGATCTGCGGCAAGGCGTTGCCCTGCGTGATCTCCCAGTCATCCCACCAGGTGGCGCCGTCAAAGTACTTGAACTCGATGTACTTGAGCTCCGGGGCGTAGAGTTCTTCCTTGATCGCGACGGCCTGTTCCTGGTTACCGGTGTCCGCTTGCTCGTCGCCCCGGATCACCACTTCCTGGAGCAAGGTCTTCCGCTCCCGCCGCACCAGCCCCAACGCCCGCGGATTGCCCTCCGCGTCCAGGTTCTCCTCGTCCCACCCGATGTAGTAGCGGACCTCCTCGACGTCGAACTGACCCACTTGTTGTTGGTCCTTAATGGAACGCGGGTACATCAGTTTCTTGTCCGGTAGGACCGTGGTGTTGATCGAAATGGCGTGCTTGTATCCGATGATCCCCGCCCCGTAACCGGGCACGAAACCGTCGGCCTGCCGGATTTCCTGCGCCAGCCGGTCCAGCACCACGCGGATGAGTTGCACGTTGCGCGCCTGGGCCGTCTCCTGTTCCGTGACGCTCAGCGAATTCCAGAAGAACCAGTACATCACCCCGCTCACCACGGTGAAGATGGACATCGCCAGCACCACCTCCAGCAAGGTGAACCCTCCCGCCCGACCACGAACCGGTTTGTCCACACGCCGTGCCACGACTATTTATCCGACGCCGAGCTTGCCCCCGGGTTGGGGCCGCGTCCCTGGCCTCGCGGCGGACGCCGGTTCTGACCGGTGACCGTACCCGGCGGCCGACCCGTGCCCTCCCCGGGACGCCTGACCGACCCCTGACCGCCTCCTGGGCCGGCCCCCCCACCAGGACTCTTCCCCGAACCGCTCCCCGCCCCCGCCCCCACACCGCCCTCTGCTGGGCCCGTCGTGGTCGAGGTCCGACTCTCCGCCAGAGCGTCCTCCACCATCTGACGCAGGTCCTCGGGGAGCATCTGCATCAATTCTTCCATGTTTATGCCGAAAGCTTCCAGGAGCGGCGGGGCTACCTCCAGCAACTGCTCCAGGTCCATCTGGGCGAACAGCGCCGGATTCAAGTTACGCGGATCGAGACCGCCGTCACCCACGCCGGCCAACTGCTCGGTCAACTTGTCCGCCTGCTCCTCGGGCATGCCGAAGTCATTCACCAGGTTGAGGGGACGGGGCGTCGCGCGCAAGGTGTACAGGCGTTGCACGACCTCGGCCTCGTCGAACCGGAATTCCTCGTTGACGTCTTGGCGGGCCTGGTACAGGATTTCCAAGGTGAGGTGGTTCAACTCCGGCGTCGCGGTCGGCTTCATCTCCAACCGCCAGCCGTAATCCGGAAACACCGCGCCGAACGTCGCCTCGAGCTTCTCTTCGGGCACGATCAGCCCCGCGTCCAGCTCCGTGAGCTTGGACTCGGCCAGCAACAACGTCCGCATCGTACGCTCGGACTCGCGGGCATGACGCGAGGCGTATTGAATCTGCATGCCGATAAAGGCCATCCCCACCGCCAGGATGCCGACCGCCACCACCACCTCCAGCAGCATGAACCCACGCTTCATTTCCGCACCAGACTTTCCTGAATCTCGATGACCTCGTTCTCGGTCAGCGGCTCGGCCCGCAGAAAATCCTTCCGCAACACCGGCGGCCAGTTGTGCTCCACCAGCATGTTCAATTCCTCTTCGTAAAACGGCCGCTGCAACCACGCCAACCCGGTCAGACCGTCGTAGATCACCTCGATCCGTTTGTAGTCCGCCAGGGCCTTCGAGTCGGTGCCGCGGGGGGCCTCGCTGACGACGAACGTGGCCCACTCGCTCGTCCCGTCCGGCTCGAACACCAGCGGTGGGTAGTCCTTCTCGAAGTCGTCGATGAACTCCTGATAGAACGGGTCCGCCTCTTGCTCGTCTTCGTTCAGGTCCGCGCGCACGTCCTCGAAATTACGCAGCAACTGTTCGGTCGTGGGTTTGGCCAGGCGCACCTTGACGCACCACACCCCCTCCAGCAGCGTCTCGCCCTGGGCCCACGCCGCCGTCACCGCCACGTATATCCCCGGAGCCCGAAACGGCTCCTCTTCGCATTCCACGATCGGCTGCACGTCCGTCCCTTCGTTGTCCAGCTCGTCTTGGCGGGGGAACCGCAGCCGGTAACGCTTGCCGTCCAGCATCGCGTTCGCCCGCGTCAACTGCACCAGCGACCGTAACTGCTTGGCCGACCTTGGCAGCCGTTCCCCCAGGATCTGCCCTAACAGGTTCGGCATGACCATTGCGGCCAGGACCGTCAGCAACCCGATGACCAGCAGAACCTCCAACAGCGTGAATGACCGGTCGAGCCGCGAAGGCTCCGTGAATCGCGGATTGCGGACCTGTCCTTGACGTGCTCGACGCCGGATGGCGTCGAGGATGTCAAGGATTGCGGATTGCCTTTCCGAACCGCGACCGTCAGGGAGCGGTCTTGGCTTGCGTGTCCGAACCGCGACCGTCAGGGAGCGGCCTTGCCTGGCTCCATAATGACATCGTTGATGAGTCATTTACGCCATCTCGGCAGCGCAATGGTCTTAGCTGTTAGCTGAAAGCTGACAGCTACTCACTACTTCCGCTTCCAACTGGTGATGTCGTCGTCGGTGCTGTCCTTCATGTCGGGCCCGAAGCTCCACAGATCGTATTCCTTCTCGTTGGCATCGCCGGGGAAGCGGTACTGGAAGGGCTTGCCCCACGGATCTTTGAGGTCTTCCGGGCTGCCCTCCACATAAGGCCCGTTCCACTTCTTGCTCTCCTCGTCGACGCTGCTGGGCCGCTCGAACAAGGCCGCCAACCCTTCGTCCGTGTCCGGGAATTTGCCGATGTCCCACTTGTAGCGCTTGAGCGCCCCCGCGATCGGTCCGTTCCGACCGATCTCGGATTGGGCAATGCCGATCCTGGCCCTTTCGCCGGCTCCCGAAAGCGCCGGTACCACGAACGCCGCCAGCAAGGCCAGGATGCCGATGACCAGCAGAACCTCCAGCAGCGTAAACCCTGCCCGCGATCTCCTCTTGTGACGCGACATGACCCTAACTCCTCGGCTTAGAAACTCCGTTTGTTCTCCCTGGTGGTCCGGCACGGCTCGTGCGATGGTTCCGGGAGGGCGCGCCTCCCGGCGAGCCACGGCTCGGCAGGAGCCTCGCCCTCCCGGACGCCCGTCAAATCACGCGTGTCGGAACACCAGGACCTTCTTCGCATCTTTACAGACTCATCCCCCGTGAACTCATGGTCAGGATGGGGAGCAGCAAAGCCAGGGCGATGCCCAGCACCAATCCGGCCATGAACACCAGCAGAATAGGTTCCACCAGACGGACCGCCAGGTCGATTTTCCGCGAGGTACGCGCTTCGTTGGTGTCCGCCACGTCGACCAGCATCGTATCCAGCGTGTTGCTCTCTTCCGCCACCGTCATCATGGCCAGAATGTCCAGCGGGAATAGCCCGCTGGCCGCCAGCGGTCTGGACAAAGTATCCCCCTTCTTGACGTTTTCGCCGGCTCTGTCGATCGCCTCCGCGAGGACCACGTTACCCGCGGAGTCTCTGGAGATCTTCAGCGCTTGCAGGATGGGCACCCCGTTGTGCAACAGCGTGCCCAGGATGCGGCAGAAGCGGCAAACCGCCACCATCGTGTATATTTTTCCGACGCCGGGCGCTTTGAGCTGGAACTTGGCCCACAGGAGCCGTCCCTGCGCCGTGCGCTGGAACCCCCAAATGGCCAGCAGCACCGCCGCCACCGCCGCCAGCAGCACCGCGTAATGCGCCTGCAAAGAGTCCGAGACCCCAAAAACAATCTTGGTGAGGAAGTTGAAATGCTCTTCCCGCAAGAAGATGCGGAACTTGGGCACCACAAACACCATAAGTAGGGTCACGATGGCACCGCCGGCCAGGACCAGGATGCACGGGTAGATCATCGAGCCGACCAGTTTGCCGCGCAGTTCGTCTTGCCGCTCTGAAAACGCCGCCAGCCGGTGCAATACATCCTCCAGGAAACCGCCGGCTTCGCCCGCCCGGATCATCGAGGTGTGCAGCGGGTGGAACGCGTTAGGATGTTTGGCCATCGACTCCGCCAGGGTTGTCCCCCCGGCGACGTCTTCCCGGACTTCTTTGAGCACTTCGGCCAACACCGCGTTCGTCGTCAGGCGGGCCAGGGTGTCCAACGTGCGGAGCATCGGCACGCCGGCCCGAAGCAGGTCCGCCATCTGGTTGTAGAATGCGATCACGTGGCGAAGCTTGACCCGTTTGCGACCGGTGCCGATCATCCGCCGGCCGGCGCGACCTCCCTCGCTGACCGAGACCGGAAACAAGGACTCCTCGTCCAGCATGCGCAGCAGGGTCTGCTGGTTTTCAGCCGTGAGCGTACCCTCGACGGCTTTGCCGTCAGGACCGATTGCTCTGTAGGCATAAGTGGGCATGGTGCTCAGACCCCTGACTCGCTCCCTATCGAGGCTCTATCGGCGGAATCCGCGACCTGCCCGTTTGAGTAGGCTGGAGAACCGGCCAAGGATAGGCACTCGCGCATGCTATACCACCCTCCCTGGCCCCGCGAGATCGTCGCCCTGACCCTCGGGTCCTGCTTGTAATGCGCTTACCTTAACCCAATCAAGCACTTAGGTCAATCCATCCGCCACTCCGCCGGCGCATGCGACATCGCCTTGCTCAGCGCATCTTATACACCTGGAAACGCTGGCGATTGCAATTCCCCGGTGTCCTGGGGCTACGGTGGCGAACCGGAGAACCGGCTTCCCCCAATAGTCAGATGGTAGGTCAGAGAACCGAACCTAACGAGACGAGGGGGATTCCAGCCTCTTCAATCCACAATCCGCGATGGAAACCGTGTTATCCACCCAACTCGTCGCGGAGTTCACGGAGCAGCTTGAGCGCTTCCATCGGCGTCGTCTGGTCCGGATCGATCCGGACCAGGCGCTGGGCCACCTTCTCCGCCGGGTCCTCGAACAGCAGCAGTTGCTCCTCCTTCCGCGTGCGGGCCCCGGCGATGCGCGTGGTGTGCGACTCCCGCGAGAAACCCTTCTGTAGCTCATCCAGGATCACCTTGCTCCGCTCCACCACCGCCTTGGGAATCCCCGCCAGCCTGGCCACGTGTACGCCGTAGCTCTTGTCCGCCCCGCCCGGCACGATCTTGTGCAAAAAGACCAGCGCTTCTTCCTTGCCGTCGGCTCCGTGCCATTCGCGCACCGCCACATTGTAGTTCCGCACCCCTTGGAGCAATTCCTCCAACTCGGTCATCTCGTGGTAGTGCGTCGCCACCAAGGTCCGGCAGCGGACGCAATTGGCCACGTGCTCGGTGATGGCCCACGCCAGCGACAGCCCGTCGAACGTGCTCGTCCCCCGTCCGATCTCGTCCAGCACCACCAGGGACCGCTCCGTGGCGTTGTGGAGGATGTTGGCCGCCTCGCTCATCTCCACCATGAACGTCGATTGCCCGCGGACCAGCTCGTCGCTGGCTCCCACCCGGGCGAAGATGCGGTCCGCCGGCGAGAAACGCATCGACCCGGCCGGCACGAACGAACCGGTCTGGGCCATCAGCACCAGCAGGGCGACCTGGCGGATGTAGGTGCTTTTTCCGGCCATGTTCGGCCCGGTGATGAGCAGCACCCGGTCCCCGCCGGGCAGCATCTCCGTGTCGTTGGGCACGAAGTCGTCCCCCAGCGTCTGGTCCAGCACCGGATGCCGCCCGTCCACGATGTGCAGCATGGGCTCCGCGACCATCTCCGGGCGGACGTAACGGCGCTCGACGGCCAGTTCGGCAAGACCGGCCAGCGCATCCAACCGCCCCACCGCACCGGCCACCCGCTGCAAGAGGGTCATCTCCTTGGCCACCCGCCCGCGCAACTCCTCGAACAGGCGGTACTCCAGATCGTTGGCCCGCTCCTCGGCGGTGAGCACCTCGGTTTCATACTGCTTCAGCTCGTCGGTGATGTAGCGCTCGGCGTTCTTGACCGTCTGCTTACGGACGTAATCGGCTGGGGCCCGGTCACGGTGCATATTGGAAATCTCAATGTAGTACCCGAACACGCGGTTGAACCCCACCTTCAGCGACGCAATCCCCGTGCGGGTGCTCTGCTCCTCCTGATACTTCGCCAGCCAGTTCTGCCCCTGGCTGCGGATGCCCCGCAGACGATCCAGTTCTTCGTTGAAGCCTGACGCGATGATGCCGCCCTCGCGTACGCTGAGCGGAGCGTCCTCCCGGATCGCCCGCCGCAATCCGTTCGCTAATTCCTCGGTGCCGTCCAAGGCTTGGCCTAGCTCATGCAGCAGCGGGGCGCCCGCCTCGGTCAAGGCCGCCCGCAACTCGGGCAGGCGGAGCAAGGTTCGCCCCAACGCCGTCAGGTCGCGCGGACTCGCCCGGGCGAGGGCCACGCGGGCGCTGATCCGTTCAACGTCGGCCAGTTCCCGCAGGGTGCGCCGGACTTGCCGGCGCATCCCGGTCTGCTCGACCAACTCCTGCACCCCCTGGTGCCGCGACCCGATTTCGTTCGCGTCCACCAGCGGCAGGGCGATCCACTGCCGCAGCGTCCGCGACCCGATGGGATGGCCCGTGCGGTCCATGGCCGCCAGGAGACTCCCGCGACGCTCGCCGCCGCGCAGCGTGCGTTCGATCTCCAGTGCCCGCCACGTGTTGCGATCCAGCCCGACGTAACGCCCCGCGCTGCGCCGCTCCAGCCTTTGCACGTGGACCAGGGATGTCTTTTGCGTTTCCTGCAGGTAGGCGATGATCGCCCCCGCGGCGCACAGCGCCGCGTCCATCTCCGTGAAGCCGAATCCCGCCAGCGTGCTCACCCCAAAGTGGGCCAGCAACGTCCGCTCGGCGTTGAACGGCGCGAAGCTGTGTTCCGCCCGCCGCGAGATCGTCGCCCCGCACAGCGCCCGGACCTCTTCCGCGATCCGGGCGGCGGGCTCATCAGCCGAGGCGGGCGTGAACGTTTCGCCCGGCAGGAGCATCTCCGCCGGCCCAAGGCGGACCAATTCGTCTACCGCGCCTTCGCGGAGCAGGTCGAAGGTACGGAACCGCCCCGAAGCCAGCTCGATATCGGCGATGCCCACGTCGCGCCCTTGTACGCACACCGCCGCCAGTACGTTCTCGGCCCGCTCGTCCAACAGGGCCTCATCCGTCAGCGTCCCGGCCGTGACCACCCGCACGATGGCCCGCTGGACCACACCCTTAGCGGCCTTGGGGTCTTCGACCTGCTCGGAGATGGCCACCTTGTACCCGGCTTTGACCAGCTTCGAGAGATACGCCTCCAGGGCGTGATACGGAATACCGGCCAGCGGGATGGGGTTGTCGCCCTTGTTGCGCGACGTCAGGGCGATGCCCAGGACGCGGGCGGCCAACTTGGCGTCTTCGTAGAACGTCTCGTAGAAATCCCCCATGCGGAACAGCAGGATGGCGTCGCCGACCTGTTGTTTCTGCTCGACGTACTGGCGCATGGCCGGAGTGAGGTCCGTCGTCGTCAATTGTTAGTGTCCTACACTAATTGGCTGGGCGGACAATCAACCGACTCCCGAAAAGCGAATCTTATCACGTCTCCGCCATGATGCTACGGCAGGAGGGCTTCGTCGGGGTGCAGGGCATACCATGCGAACCAGAAGCAATAAACCGTTTCCAGCGCCGGGTGGGGTTCGTCCGTCTCGACCCAAACGCTGGCCGGCGGCTCGCGGTAGATGAAACGCAGCGGTGAACCGCCCAGGGCGGTTCGCCAGACGCCGTTCGCGTCGGCCCGGGCGGCGATCGTGCTGAGCGGGAACACCCCCCGGACCCCATGCACGCCGACCACCACGACGCGGGTTTTGTACGCCGGACCATCCGGCGGCGGCAGCGGGCGGACGGGAAACCGCAGGCGGTCCGACCCGAAGTAACTCGCATAGGGTTCCCGCTGGTATTCGCGAGCCATGCCCGGGGCCGCGGCCAGCACGCGCGTTTCCGGGTGTCGGCTTCGCCAATCGCCCCAACGCATCACGGCGGCGGGGATCACCTCCAGCCGCCACCCGGCCGCGGCGGCGGGACCGGCCACCGCGCGGAACTGCAACGGGCTCCACAGGCTTTCGCCCCGACCTTCCGGGCGTCGGTCGTACATGAGCAGGTTCGAGTTGTACAGCAATCCGCTCACGCCGAAGGTCAGGGTTTCCGTGGCCACGCGGCGGTCGAACACCACCACGCTGTCACACAGGGGACTGTAGGTAACCGCAATCGGTCGCCCGGCCAGCGTGTCGTTAACCACCTCGTGCCAAGCCAGAATCCGCAAGGGATAAGCCCGCGTCTCCCCATTCCATGCGACCCCGACGACGCGGTCGCCGGGAACGAGGAACTTGCCATGCGCTTTCGTGTTGGCCGCCTCGACTTCCGCGGCGGTGAGGGTCGGCGGGTCGAGCAAAGCGTGCAGCCCGTCCTTGGCGAACCCGGCAGCCAAAAGTGTTTCACGTGAGACCAGACAAGTGGACAGATCGAATCCGTAGCTGGCGACGTTCTTCCCGTCGCCGATCGTGGGCGAACCCCGCGAACGGAGCATGCCGGGCACCCGCCACGCACACACGCCAGCCATCAGCAGCCCGGCCACCAGAAGCACCCATCCGCCGCTCCAAAAAGTGAGCAGACGCCGTTGAGTTGGAGAAGATGGGTAAATTGGGAAGGTCATCGGGACTCCGAGCCAACTCCTTCACGGCGGGACACATCCTATAACCTGGATTCAGCGCCACCACGGCGCACACTCGCGCCTCAAATACCCCTGGCTATGCACCGGGCTACGGCGGGGGGGCCTGAACCTGAACCTTGACGGTGCGGAGCTTGCCGTCACGCTCAAAAGTGACCTCCACCACGTCGCCCACCTGGTGACGTTCGAGGGCGTCGAGCAGGGCATTGGTGTTGTCAATGGCGGTCCCATCGATCTTTTTGATGATGTCGCCGAGAATGAGACGTCCGTTCCGGGTCCGCTGGGTCCCCTGCAAGCCCGCCGCTTCCGCGCCTGAGCCGGGCGTTACGCTGAGGACCAGCACCCCCTGGATTCCCTCGCGGCGCAACAGATTCTCGTCCGGATAGTACATGATCCCCAGGGTCGGCCGGATCAGACGGCCATGCCGGATCAACTGCGGCACCACGTCGTTCACAATGTCCACGGGAACGGCGAATCCGATGCCGGCGCTTGAGCCGGACGTGCTGTAGATGGAGGTGTTAACGCCGATGAGTCGTCCGGCGCTGTCGAGGAGCGGACCGCCCGAGTTGCCCGGATTGATGGCGGCGTCGGTCTGGATCACGCCCTCGATTTCGCGTCCGGCCACGGAGGTCATGGTCCGCCCGAGCGCACTGACCACCCCCGTGGTCAAGGTCTGGTCGAGGCCGAACGGATTCCCGATGGCAAAAACCCGCTGACCAACTTGGAGGTCTTTGGAGGTTCCCACCGGGATCGGCTTGAATCTCGCCGGCGGCGGGGGGATACGCAGCACGGCCAAGTCCTTGTCCGGAGCAGCGCCGACGAACGTCGCCGTCGAGGTAGTCTGGTCGGCCAGGGTCACTTCAATCGTGTCACCCTCGCGAAGACCCTCCATGACCACGTGGAAGTTGGTGACGACGTGGCCTTGGTCATCCCAGATGAAGCCCGAGCCGGTACCGCGAGGGAGCTTGAAAACGTCCAAAGTGAAGAAGTCGCGGACCTGGGCGATGCTGGTGATGTACACCACGGAGGGGGAGACGCTGTGAAACAGGTCGATCGTCCGCTTTTCCTCGTCGGTCAAGTTCCCGCGCGGGGTGACGGCGCGTGGGTGAGCCTCAGAACCCTTCTGTTCCTTGGAACTCGTTGGCAACTGGCGGGCCACTACCCATCCACCTGCGAGCAGGACAGCCGCAGTCAGCAGCAGCGGTCCGCGGGGGCGAGAGACACGCGAGGGGGGCGGGTAGACATTCATGGTATCACTCCCCATGCTGCCTAGTGTCGTTCGGCGGCGCGGCGGCGCAGTTCGGCGTTGATGAAATCCTGGAGGTCACCATCCAGCACGCGGGTGGGGTTGGAGGTCACGTGCCCGGTGCGCCCGTCTTTTACGCGCTGCTCCGGGTACAGGAAGTAACTCCGGATGGCGTTGCCCCAGGCAATCTGGCCCTTCTCGCCGTAGATCTTAGCCAGTTCGGCATCGCGCTTGGTTTCCTCCATGAGATAGAGTCTGGCCGTCAGCATCTTGCGCGCCTGGGCCCGATTCTTGTGCTGCGAGCGCTCGTTCTGGCACTGTACGGCCATGCCGGTGGGCAGGTGCGTCAGGCGAATGGCCGACGAGGTTTTGTTGACGTGCTGTCCGCCCGCCCCGCTGGAGCGGAAAACGTCTTCGCGCACGTCCTTCTCCCAATCCACGTCGATCTGAATGTCGTCGATCACCGGCTGGACGTCAACCGAGGCGAAGCTGGTCTGGCGCTTGCCCTGGGCGTTGAACGGCGAAATGCGGACCAGCCGGTGCACGCCCGTCTCGCAGGACAGGTACCCGTAGGCGTAGGTCCCCTTGACCAGGAAGCTGGCCGATTGAATGCCCGCCTCTTCGCCCACCTTCATGGAAAGCTGCTCGACCTCATATCCAGTGCGCTCGAAATAGCGCAAGTACATGCGCATGAGCATTTCGGCCCAGTCCTGGGCGTCGGCGCCGCCGGCACCGGCCTGGATGTTGAAATAGCAGTCGCGCGTGTCGTTCGGACGGGCGAGGAGGGTGAGCAACTCAGCCCGGTCGATCTCGGCCTGCAACCGGGTCAGCCCGGACTCCAGTTCCCGGCGGGTCTCGGCGTCGTCCTCTTCCTCGAGCAGTTCCAGCATGGCCCGGGCTTCGCCCACCTGGGCCTCGAGCTGCTCGAACAGCTCCACGACGGCCTTGACCTTCTTGAGCTGCCCGGTGACCTCCTGGACGCGGACGGGGTGGTCCCAGAAGTCCGGGGCCGCCATGTCACGCTGCAGCGCCGCCAGTTCCGCCGACTTGCCGGCGAGGTCAAAGAGAGTCCCGAATCGCGTTGATCCGGGACGACATGTCCTTAAACATCACCGCCGGGTCTTCGAGCATGGTCATTCCATCCTGCCTCATCTGACGTCATCATAATGGAGAAACCGGCCGGCGCCAACGGTGCGCCGCTCCCTCACGGTCGCGTTTCGGATAAGTTGCAGTTTCACTGGGACACCAGCTTAGCCGCCTCCCGACGGGGCCTCCCGCCGGACGACGGATTCGATCACCACGTCTTCCACGGGAATGGACGTTTCCGAGCCGGACAGCTCGGGGCGACTTTCGGTCTCCACGGCGGCGATCGCCTCCACGACCTCCATCCCCTCAGTCACTGAGGCAAAGACCGTGAAGTGCCGTTCGTCGAGATTGGTCGTAGTACCCGATCCGTCGTTGTCCACCAGGTTGACGAACCACTGCGACGTACCGGAATCGACGTCTTCGCCGCGTAAGGCCATCGCCACCGTGCCCCGGACGTTACTCAAGCCGTTGTCGGCCTCGCCGGAGACCGGATCACGAACATCCACTGGCTCTAAGCCGCCGTCGGCGGTCGGGCGGTAGCCGCCCCCTTGAATTACAAAGTCCGATATCACGCGATGGATCACCAGGCCGTCGTAGAAGCCGTCGTCCACATAGTGCAGGAAGTTCGCGACGCTCTTCGGCGCGACGTCGGCCCGAAGCTCAAAAACCATCTCCCCGAATCCCGTGATGGTGAGCACGACTTCCGGTCGGTCTTCGCTAATGGTGACCACAAAGACATCCGCCTCGCCGACCTTGGTGCCCTCGCTGCCGGTCGCGGTCACCCGCAGATGGACCTTCAGGGTCTCGCCCTTCGTGGCGTCGATCGCGGTCTCGGCCTGTTGCGGACTGTGCAGGTGCCCGTCCCCGGACACGATTTCCCACGTGTAGGCGAGCTCGTCGGAAGCCGCGGCGCCGTCCACCTCGGATGTCAGGCTGCCCTCCTCGCCGACTCTCAGGATGTCCGGGCCGGTCGCGCGGACGGTCAAAGTCCCGGACGCGGGGTTGACCGTGACGACGTACTCCGCGGTGGCCGTTTCGCCGTCGAGCGGGTCCGTGACTTCCACCTGCACCGCCAGCCGTCCGACCGCGGTCGGACGCACGCTCACCATCGCCCCGTTGGAGTTGGTGAGTTCCGCCCCTCCGTCGGTCACCGTCCAGGCGTAAGTGACCGCGCCGTTGCTGTTGGAGACCGACGCGGTGACCTCGAAGACCTCCTCGAGTTTGGCACTGTCGGGTCCCGCCACGGTGACGGTCAGCGCGCCTGCGATAGCCGCTTCGATCGACCATTCCGCCGCGCCTACGGCGTGGGCGGCTTCGTCCCGGACCGTCACCCGCACCACCACCGTGCCGGGATTGTCGACGGTGAAGGCCGTCACCGCCCGGTCCGGCGACTTGAAGTTGACGGGGCTGTCCGTCACCACCTCCCACAAATAGGTAAACTCGCCTTCGGACGAGACCATGGCGCGGAGTTCTCCCGTTTCGCCGGGGGCGATGGTTGAAGGCCCTTCGATGGAGACCTCCAAAGCGGTGGTCGTCCCGGTCCCCGGCGGGCCCACGTCTACGGTGACGAAGGAGTAAGCGTCCTTACCGGCCGCGTCAACCACCACCACGCGGAAGACGTAGCGGCCCTGGGTGTTCAGCGGACTGGTGGTGGTCTCGGCGGAGGTTTCGTTGGTCAGCGTGACTTCCGCGGCTCCCTCCGGAGTCCGTTCCACACTCCACCGGAAGAGGAACGGTTCCGTACCGTTGGTGCCGACCGCGCGCAGCGTGGCAGCGTCGCCCTCGCCGGCCAGCCCGTCCTTGCCGGCGTCGGCCCGGAAACGCTGGTCGCGGGGCTTCTCGATGTTCCCCGTCCCGCCCGCGCCGCAGGACACGCCGCTTAGCAGGACTCCGACCGCCGCCAAACCGAGCATCAGGGGTTTCATGGTCCCGCGACCCTTCATCAGCTACCGTATCATCGGTTACTACAAAGAGTTAGCTTGATCGCCGCCATCATAGCTCCCACCCTCCGAACCCGTCAAAAGCCGGGCCTGCGATCCGGACTGCGGGCAGGGTAGCCCGGAGTGAGGGCATTTCTTCTGACAGGCTCACAACGGCGTTACGCCTCGGCGATGTGTTTCGCGTAGGCGGCGGCGTCCAGTAACGACCCCAGCGGCGACAAGTCCGGGACCCGAATCTTCAGCATCCAACCCGCGCCGAAGGCGTCCTCGTTGATTTTCTCGGGGTGGTCGGCCAGCACCTCATTCCGCTCGAGAACCTCGCCGCTCACCGCGCAGAGCAGGTCCGAGGTGGCTTTGACCGACTCCAACTCCCCGCAGGGTTGCCCGGCCTCCACCCGCGTACCCGGGGCGGGCAATTCCACGTAGGTGATGTCGGTCAGTTCATCGGCGGCGAATTGGGTGATGCCCATGGTCACCACGTCACCGCTCCCCAGATACCACTCATGGGTCTTGGAATACTTTCTGTCGCTCGGTATGCTCATTGCTCGGGTCCACCTGTGCTGTAAGGTGGGCATGGCCCACCCAAACGCCTCGACGTATCCCACGAGGGTGGGCGGCGCCCACCCTACTTGCTGCGTTTATAGAACGGCAGCTTCACCGCCTGGGCGGCATGGGGCTTGCCGTTGAAATCCACTTGCAACTCCCGGCCGGCGTCGGCCCACTCCGTGTCGATCAGGGCCATGGCGATACTCTTGCCCAGCGTGGGGCTGAGACAGCCGCTGGTCACCTTGCCGACGGTGCGGTCGCCGGCACAGACCGCGTATCCCGGCCGGGCCGTCCGTCGGCCTTCGAGCTCCAAACCCACGAGGGTGCGTTTGAGACCGAAGGCTTTGAACCGGCGCATCGCCTCCGCCCCGATGAAGTCCTTCTCCAGATCCACACACCACGCCTGTCCGGCGGTGAGCGAATCCCACTCTTCGGTCAGTTCGTGCCCGTACAGCGGCATGGCCGCCTCCAGACGCAGGGAGTCGCGGGCTCCCAAACCGGCCGGCTTCAGGAGCGCAGCGTCCGCCTCCGCATCGTCGCCCAGCAGCTTCGGGGCCACCAACGGGACCGCCTTGGCCGGCAGGACGATCTCGAAGCCGTCCTCGCCGGTGTACCCGCTCCGGAAGATGGCGTAGCGGAAGGTCAGGTACGTTCCGGAGATGAAGCGGTACCGCCCGATCGTTTGCAGGTCGAGCGGAAGCAGGCGGGTGCATTCCGCCACCGCCTGGGGGCCCTGGACGGCCACCATGGCCGTCTCCAGGGTCTCGTCGATGAGCTCAAACCGGCATCCGGCCGTCTGCTGCCTGATCCAACTCACGATCTTCTCGCGGTTGGAGGCGTTGCAGACCATCCCCCAATGGTGCTCGTCCCGCGAGACGATCACGTCATCCAGAATCCCGCCGTCCGGGCGGCAGACGTGCGAGTAGCGGCACTGGCCAACCTCCATCCCGGCGAGATTCCGCGTGCAGAGGCGTTGCAAACCAGTCTCCACCTCGTCGCCAACGAAGCGTAACCGCCCCATGTGCGAGACGTCGAACCACGACGCGGCGCTGCGGGTGTAGTGGTGCTCCTCGATGATGCCCCGGTACATCACCGGCATGTTCCAGCCGGCGAATTCCACGAGCTTGGCGCCTAATTGGACGTGCAGGCTGTGCAGGGGAGATGGTCTCACGCTGGCACCTGGTGCTACGGTTGTTTCCCCCGGACCACGCCGCCGGGTCGGACCGGTAGCGTATGAACACGACCCTGCGGTGTCAACGCCCGTACTTCCGGCGGAGGGGATGGCCTCCTTGGACGAAAACGCTCGTCTCGCTTATCCTTCGCGGGCACGACAACGGTAATTGGAGAGATCAACCACGATGTCAGCTAACGCCAACGCGGAAAAAGTGGTAGTCGTCGGGTCCGGCCCGGCCGGTTGGACGGCGGCGATCTACGCCGCCCGCGCCAACCTGGTCCCGCTCGTGTTCGAAGGGGCCGTCGCCTCGGACAGCGAGATGATCCCCGGCGGGCAACTCATGTTCACCACCGAGGTGGAGAATTACCCCGGCTTCCCCCACGGCGTGAACGGGCCGGAGATGATGCAGGCCTTCCGCGACCAGGCCCTGCGTTTCGGCGTCCGGGTCAAGGGCGCCAACGTGGAGAGGGTCGATTTCTCGAAGCGACCTTTCACGCTCGCCGACAGCGACGACGCCACGGTGTCGGCCCACGCGGTCATCATCGCCACGGGCGCCTCGGCCAACTGGCTGGGGCTGCCCAGCGAGACGTATTATCGCAAGGCCGGGCTGGGCGTGACGGCCTGCGCCACCTGTGACGGGGCCTTCCCGCGCTTCCGTGACGTGCCCGTGGCGGTGATCGGAGGCGGCGACTCAGCCATGGAAGAGGCCTTGTACATGACCAAATTCTCCAACCCGGTGTACGTCGTCCACCGTCGCGATCAACTCCGCGCCAGCAAGATCATGCAGGAGCGCGTGCTCCACCACCCCAAAATCAAAGTGGTCTGGAATTCGATACCGGAAGAAGTTCTCGGCAACGATACCGACGGCGTGACCGGGGTGCGCCTGCGGAACGTCACAACCCGGGCCCTCCCCGAGCTGAACATCCGCGGGTTCTTTCTGGCCATCGGGCACACCCCCAACACGCGCTTCTTGGGGGGGCAGCTCGAACTGGACCCCAAGGGCTACGTCAAGCTGAAGGACCCGTACCGTTCCACGACCAACGTGGCGGGCGTCTTCGCCGCGGGCGACGTGGTGGATTCCGTCTACCGGCAGGCCGTCACCGCGGCGGGCATGGGCTGCAAAGCCGCGATCGACGCCGAACGCTGGTTGGCCGAACAGGGCATCGAGTAACCCACTATCCCACAGGACGCTTGAGTTGGCGCCCGAGAACGTCTAGAATGAGGCGCTGGTGAGGGGCGAGGGGGCGTGAGGAGGTGTCGCTTTCGCACTCGAAGCGGTGGCTAACCCGGGTGTTCGCGCGGGCAGCGGCCTGGACTGCCAGGTGCTGATGCTCAACGCGCACTATGTTGCCCTGCGCGTCATCGACGTGCGCCGGGCGTTCGCGCTGCTGTTTAAGCGGGACCAGCGCGACGAACCGGTCGCGGAAGTCGTGAACGTCGAGGACGGGCGGTACGTCTCGTACAATTTCCAGGACTGGTGCGAACTGAGTGAATTCAAGCGGGAGTTCGCCCCGGCCGAGCACGACTGGGTCCGTACCATCCGCTTCGACATCGCCGTGCCGCGTATCATCCGCGTGCTGCGTTTCAACCGACTCCCACGGCACGACGTCAAGTTCAACCGCCGCAACATCTATGCCCGCGACATGAGCCGTTGCCAGTATTGCGGCAAGAAGTTCAACTCCTCCGAGCTGAGCCTGGACCACATCGTGCCGCGTTCCCGCGGCGGCGTCACCACTTGGGAAAACGTGGTCTGCGCCTGTCTCAAGTGCAACGTCCGCAAAGGCGGACGGACACCCGGCGAGGCCGGCATGAAACTCGTCAAGCCGCCGTCCAAACCGCGCTTCAGCCCGGTGCTGCACCTGGCCCTGTCCAGTTCCAAGTACCATTCCTGGAAGCAATTCCTCGATAACGCCTACTGGAACGTCGAACTGAGGTAGGCTGAGCCCGATAAACCGGGCGGCGGCCGTCCGGTGGGTTTTCAAGCCAAGCCTGCCCGGCTGGCCTCCGATGAGGTAGTTGCGTGGGAAGGTCCAGCGCCGCGTGAACGGTACACGCCCGCACCCGAGGCTCGGGGATAGCACGGTGTACGACGTCTGCATCATCGATGACGACCAGGACACGCGGCGATTGGTCCAGGCCCATCTCGAACGCATCGGATTGACCTGGATCGAGGCGCCGGACGGTCAGGCCGGGTTACAGCTCATCTTGCAGGATCATCCTAAGGTGGTGCTGTGCGATTGGTGCATGCCGACGATGGATGGTCCCACGCTGCTCCAACACCTCCGCGCCGACGCGGGCGCCGCGGGCACCTTCTTCATTATGATGACGGCCCACGATGCGGCCACGCGCAAGTATGAGGCGCTGGAAGCCGGCGCGGACGATTACCTGACCAAGCCGGTGGATTTACGGGAGTTGTCGGCACGTCTGCGCGTCGGCCTACGCACCTGGGAAATGCAGCGCCGCCTGCAACAGGCCGCGGTGACCGACGCCTTGACCGGGCTGTACAACCACGATCACCTCAATCGCATCCTCGAGAACGAATGGAAACGCTCCCGGCGCTACGGATCGCCCATGTCCTTGATCATGATGGACATTGACTACTTCAAGGCGGTCAACGACACCTACGGGCATCTGGTCGGCAATGACGTTCTGGAGGCCGTGGCCCGCATCCTCCGCAGCACGACCCGCGAGGTGGACACCTTGGGACGTTTCGGGGGGGACGAATTCGCCGTAGTGGCTCCGGAGGCCACCCTCGACGACGCCGCTGCCCTGGCCGAGCGCATTCGGCTTAACGTCTGCGACCAACTGGGCGTGGAATCCATCCGGGACCATATCATTACCGTTTCGCTGGGGGTCGCCAGCGCCGAGGATCCCCGCGTGCGCACCCCCGCGGAGCTGGTGGAGCTGGCCGACCGCGCCTTGTACGTCTCCAAACGCTACGGCCGCAATCAGGTGTGCATGGCGCGCGACGTCGAGGAGGAAGGCGACCAATTGGCCGCCATGATCCAGACCCAGGAGGTGGAGGAGCTGCGCAAACGGGTGGCGGTTTTGAGCGTGCAGACCAAGGAGGTCTACGTCCAGAGCGTCCGGGCCCTGGTCCAGGCGTTGGAGGAGAAAGATCCCTACACCGCCCAGCATTCCATGAACGTAGGGTACTATGCCGAACAGCTCGCCCAGAACCTGGGGTGTGGGGAAGCGTTGGCCTTGTCGGTGCGTAACGCCGCTTTGCTGCACGACGTCGGCAAAGTGGGCATTCCCGATCGCATTCTGCTGAAGCCCTCACGCCTCACCGAACTGGAGCAGCGGGTCATGCAGCAGGTGCCGCTGATCAGCACGCGCATCATCGACCATCTGCACATTCTGGAATCGGAACTGCAAATCATCCGCCACCAACGGGAACACTTCGACGGGCAAGGCCATCCCGCCGGACTTAAGGGCGAACAGATTCCCGTGGGGGCCCGCATCCTCCTGGTGGCCGATGCCTTCGACGCCATGACCACCGACCGGGTTTACCGCAAACGCCGCTCCATAGAAAAGGCCCTTGATGAGCTTCAGCGTTGCGCCGGGACGCAGTTCGATCCGCGCGTCGTCCGCAGCCTCCAGCTACTCGCTTCCCAGAACCGGCGGACCTGGCAAAACCGCATCGAGGAGACCGTCCAGTCCGTGCAGCTCTTTGCGCCCGCCGGTTCTGTGAGAGAATAGGCCACCAGGCAAGAGGCAAGAGGGTGTTTAGCCGCGACCCGAAGGGGAGCGCGGGGGCCTGGGTGGTGACAACTCATGGACGACAGCGCTGATAAGGTAGTCCTCGCGCAGGGCCGGCACCTCCGCCTGGTGAACCGCCGCGGCTGGGAGTTCGCCGAGCGACCGCATAGGCGCGGCGTCGTAGCCATCCTGGCGGTCACCGACGAGAGCCGCTTGCTGCTGACCGAGCAGTACCGCGAACCGGTGCGGACCTCTGTGATCGAGCTTCCCGCGGGATTGGTCGGCGACGTCCCCGGCGAGGAGGGCGAAGCCTTGGCCGCCGCCGCCCGCCGCGAGCTTCTGGAAGAGACGGGTTACGCCGCTGAAGACCTGCTCTATCTCACCGAAGGCCCGCCGTCGGCCGGCATGAGCAACGAGATCATCACCTTTTTCCGTGCCACCGGTCTCCGCCGGGTGGACGCCGGCGGCGG